>CAZRMG010000186.1:0-6164 GCA_964601095.1 uncultured Melioribacteraceae bacterium
TTTTCCTGCTCGTCTGCCAGCAACAATAAGTCAAGGAACTGTTTCTTGTTTTCAACAATTTTTTCTATTCTTATCATATCTCTGTTGTTTCCTAATTTGTCAAGTTTTGTTTTAAGTCGTATCGCCCTGCATTACTGCTAACGGTGTCTATCTTAATTAGCTGATTATACCGTTTTTTGCTTAAATTGTGGCGCATAAATATGTGTTTGTTTTTGTGACAATCATTACGCATATTTACACACAATCTTAAGAATCGGAGATAAAATGCCATCTGTTCAAGAGCAGAACAAAAAAGAACGATTGAGTTTTTTTGTTAATTCCGAATTATCTAACAAGGTCAGTAGAATTTCAAAGCAGACAAACTTGCCGGTAAGTGAAATTGCACGTAAAGCTTTGCAAAACTACATTGACCAAATTGAGAAAGAAAAAATCGAAAACGAACTTGAAATTGGGTATAAAGCCAATTACGATTACTACCTAAAAACGCAAGAGGAATGGAAACATGCTGACAAAGAATGATACAGGAATTATTCTTCCATTGCTTCGAGGAGATGTCTATCTTGTCAATTTAGATCCAAATGTTGGTAAAGAAATTGGTAAAGCTAGACCGGCAGTTATAATCCAAAATGATATTGGAAATAAATTTAGTCCGGTTACGATCATTGCACCAATTTCGAGCGTAAAAGAAATTACTAAACCTTTACCAATTATGATATTCCTTGAAAAAGGCGAAGGTGGATTAAACGAAGAAAGTTATGTGGATTGCGGACAAATTAGAACAATTGATAAAGATAAACGGCTCATCACCAATTTTGGTTCATTGAGTAAATCTAAAATGAACGAAATAAATAAAGCGTTAAAAATTTCACTTTCTCTACAATAATTCAAAGAACAAAATTCCGAAATCTTCCGGTATAGCCCGGTTGCGTGTATGAAACGTTAAGGATTGCGGGCTTCATTCCTAAACGCTGACACAAACGCCAATGAGGGGTAGAAGAACTTAAATTACCATTTATGCCTCAATGTTTTTATACACGATGTTGTGAAGAATTTTTATTTGACAGTCAAAAAATTACTTTCAACAGGACCTAAATAACTCGGTTTTAATCCACCGGTATTAATCACAAATCTCTGGAAAACGATCCCCGGGTCAACCATCCATATCTTTAACACATGTTTTCCCGGTATATCAACTTTATGTTTTGAAACCTTGGTTTTTATGTGATCTCCAACCGATTTCATCCACCAATCGGCATATTTATAATCTGGTATTATTTCTCCTTCGTTCATATTAATAATTTGAGGTTTCTCATTGTCGATGGTGATAGCATATTTCAGTCCTCCTTGTTTTTTGTAATCCTGGGTTGGCGAAAGGTAGGTCTCTACTTTAAAATCTCCCGAGCTGAAAGTTGTGAATTCATATTCAACTCGCGGAGAATTCTCCATTATGACCTGTCTCTCGGCGGATACCGGTTCAATAATGAGAGACGAACTTGTTCGTCCAAGGTTTGGGACTACTGTCCAATGTATGTCTTTTGTGTCGATTTTTTTGGTGAAATGACATGCTTCGAATGCTATTGCTCCTTCGTTTTCGATAAAGCCAAAAACTGTAAATGGTTTATTAAGAATTGGTACTTGTACTGTATATTCTTTTCCTGCGCCGGAAATAAGTATTTCTCCTTCTATTTCTCCTTTTGGTGCTTTATCCCAATCGATGCTTACATATACTTTTTCGTTGTACCGAATGGTGCCAGATTCTAAAGAAAGTTTTATCCAATCTTCTTTACCCTTAATAGTGTAGTTTAATTCTTCCTGTCCACGGTTAATAATATCGATATAATAATTCTGATTATTGACAGGGTTGAACACAGGCATTTCTTGACTGAAAGACCAATCTGCTTCAACATCAAGCCAACCCCATCGTGGAGTGGCGTCATATTCAATGAAATAACCTAATTCAGCAGGCTTCGGAACCTGGACATACGAAACAGCAGGCATCATATTTAACGGCGGGTGATTCCAATACGTATAACCAATGTGTGTTTGCGACATCATGTGATTCCATTTGCCGCCTTCCAATTCATGGTATTTTTGGGTGAGTTGTACATCTTTCTCAAACAACTCTTTTACTTTATCGGCATAGTAATTGGCTGATGCTGCACCGCGAATGCCATAATATCTGTTTTTGCCGGCTGCCACATACATTTCGTTAAGGTTTGCGCACATTTCGATAGGGGATTGAACAAGCTGATAATATGCCGTTTTATATTGTTCGGAAAGCTGTTCATACACCGAAGTGCTTTTTTTCAATAGTTGTGTGTACTCTTCAACAACTCTATCCGCTTCGCGGTAGTTTTCAACGCTGTATGTTTCGGCAGTTAACATTTCAGGAGTACGCCGCGCATTATATTTTGTGTAAAGCGAAAGCATTTCGGCAATTTCATTAGCGTGTCCGCTGCCAAATTGTTGCTTTGCCCAATTCACATAATAATTTGGTAAATCCTTAGCCTGAATAGCATTGGGATTCCATGCATAATCAAAGAAGAAACTAATGGGTAACTCCATAGGTTTGATGTCGCCTACGTTGGCAATCCATATTTCCTTAACTCCATGCTCGTAGGTAAGTTTCATCTGTTCCCATACTCGTTCAATTTGAGTTACGTTTAGCCACCTATAAGATATGGGAGCGCCCACATAATCGAAATGATAATACATTCCATATTTGGAGGAAGAACTAAGTTCAGTTTTCTTAGGGAGGTAACGAATATTACCCCAATTATCGTCGCTAAACAGAACGGTGATATCATCATCAACGAGCATACCTTTGTCGTAATAATCCTGTACTTCTTTATAAATTGCCCATAGCTGGGGCGTCTCATTTGCCGGTTTTCCGGTTACATCAGAAATGATTTTGCGTTGATCTTTGATAATGGTTTTCAAAAGATCTACTGCCGTTTCTTCCGACATTCCATCATCACCATCGCCGCGCATACCAACAGTTACTACAGTCTCGAAATTTCCTACCCTTTCAAATCCGCCGCGCCAAAATTTCTGTAATTTTTCTTTATTAGTGTTGTAATTCCATTCACCACCATTATACAAGCCCCATTCGTTATGTGCACGCGTCATCGGTTCGTGATGGCTGGTTGACATTACAATGCCGTATTCATCTGCTGTTTTGGGATTTAACGGGTCATCAACATAAAACATGGTAGGAAGCCACATTGAAGGCCACATAAAATTGGCTTTGTTGCGCAAAAGCAGTTCAAATATTTTTTCATAACATTTATGATTAATTCCCCCGAATTTCTCTTTTGCCCACTTTCGGAATGCCGGAGACTCATCGTTGATAAAAATACCACGGTATTTAACAGCAGGGCTGTTTGATGTATAATTGCAATTTTGAAGATAAATTTCATCGTGTTTTTCTACCGGAACATCAGCCCACCAATACCAGGGCGAAACACCCATCTTTTCCGAAAGAGTAAACACACCATAAGCTGTCCCGCGCCTGTCGCTTCCAACAATAACCAGGGCTTGTTTTACACCAGCAAACGGATTATCAATAGTTTTTATTATAAATCGTTCCCACTTATCTTTGAGTTCATCAATGTTTAGTTTCTTTTCTGCTACTAATTTTTTAATCAAGGGATTTTTACCAACTGTCGCAATGATTATTATATTGCCAACCTCAAAATCATCTGTGGTTGAAACTACAGGTCTTTTTCCTGAAACTTTTTCAATATCATCGGACAGGAAATCAGCTGACTTCTTAACCAAAATATTTTCCGATGTATCACATACAATATTTGCAGTTTCAGTTTTGCTTACTATGGTATAATAACTCGTACTGTTGTCAATTTTATATTCTACATTTATTTGACAGAACAAAAAGTGTGGAAACAAAAGCATGAGTAATAAAAATTTTCCCATTTAATATCTTTCCCCAAGTTTATTAAACAAAAATACCAAAATTGAATTTATTTAATATGATTATTGGGTTTGAAGAGGTCTTTCTTAAAATTCTCCACAACAGATAGAACAATATACTGTTCCTGATTGCTGGATATTATCTTACAGACTACACGAAAAGTTAAAGTGGGTTACAACTCTTTAATAACCTACTTTTTTTATCTTATTCCAATCTTTTTCAATCAATGCGTATATCAAATCATCAACCCATTTCTCATTTACAAATAAGCTTTCAACAAAGTAGGCTTCTTTTCGAAAACCAATTCTTTCAACAAGTCGAATAGAGTTTTTATTATCAGGGTCAATTGATGTAATAATTCGGTGCTTATTTAATTCGTTGAACAAATAATCAATCACTTTCTTTACAGATTCTGTTGCAAATCCTTTGTTTTGAAAATCTTTATTTAAAGTGCATCCGATTTCTGCTTGCTTATTTTCAGAATCAATGAAATGAATTCCTAAATCACCAACTATTTTTGAGTTTCTTTATCTACGATAACAAATTGAAACCATGTTCCTGGTACATTAATCTGCTTTGAAATTTTATCAATAAATATTTCTACATCTTCAATCGTTTCAGGAATCCACCCTTGATATTTGTTTATCTCTTTATCACGGCGATATTCAAATATTTCGTTTTTATCTTCAATAGTAATTGGTCTGATAAGTAATCGTTCTGTTTCTAGTATCATTAGTTTTTTTGTCTGTTTAATTTAATCGGAATTCTTCAGTCATGCCAAATTGCCGATAACGGTTGACAATGTAGCCAGTAAGGGAATACGGGCGATTTCCTATCAAAAGTTGAAGTGGGCTAAAACCCTTCGCATACCACTGAAACTGTATGTGCTATACAATGTACCGTAATCTGTAATTATTTATTTCTTTTTTCACCTTATCCGATTTAGTATAATGTAAAACATCTTCTAATAATTCGTTCACAGCAATCAAGTCAATCATTATGCTGTCAATCGAGGAAAGCAGTTTTAGAAATTCAGAAATCAAGAAATTTTGATGTCTATCTGAATTATCATTAATTCTCAATGAATCGATAATCTTTGATATTACGATTGGAGCAATTTGTGGTTTATACTTTATAATTCTCTCAGAATTACAAATGCAATATTTCTTTGTTGATATTTTTTGGTCATAAAGTTGCTTGTAATAATCGTTAATAATCATGTTGAAATTATTATCCGTATCAACTGCTATCAAATTTGATATCAAGTCCATACCATAATTTCTGTGGTAAGAATTTTCATGTTTAAGTAATAATGTAAACTGATCCCAGTAACAATAAAATAATGAAGGTTCGGATTTTGTCGTCTCATTCAGTATTAAGTATGAATGATAATAAATATTAATTGAATCATTACAGACTAGGTGTTTAACCAATATATCCCTGAAATCCTTGTGAGATATTGCTAAATCAAAGAAGGAAGTAACATCAGCTTGCTTCTTTGATACAATTTGTAAATACTTATTTTCATCAATCATTTATAGTATTCAACTTTTCATTTATTGCAATAAGTTTTTTTCAAGTTTGGTTATGTTAATTACATTTTGAATAATCAAAATAATATTATGTATCTACCGTAGAAAGAAACTGCTTATTATAGCAAGTACATTTTTTTTCATTTGCCCATCTTCACAATCTCTTCAAACTCATCCTTTGTTACAGGCATAACAGAAAGCCGGTTGCCGGGTTGAACGAGTTTCATCTTTTGTAATTTTTTGTTTGATTTGATTTCGGAAAGTGAAACAAGTTTTGAAAATTTTTTCACGAATTTAACGTCAACCATCAACCATGCGGGATTATCTTTTTTACTCTTTGGATCGTAATGCAGGTCTTCGGGGTCAAACGCGGTGAAGTCGGGATATGCTTCTTTAACAATTTCGCATATTCCTGCTGCGTCGGGTGGTTCGGAATTGCTGTGATAAAAGATAACTTTGTCGCCGAGCTTCATTTCGTCGCGCATGTAATTACGTGCTTGGTAATTGCGCACGCCGTCCCAATGTGTTGTTTTATTTTTTGCTTTTGCCAAATCATCAATTGAAAAAACTTCCGGCTCGGATTTCATTAACCAGTATTTCATTTTATTCGTCCATTTTTATTTTCGAGACAAATCAAGCAATGCAAAAGTCTATAAAAAATAGAAAACGCCAGCCCGACTCACGAAGTCGTGCGAGGCGGG
>CAZRMG010000187.1:0-6157 GCA_964601095.1 uncultured Melioribacteraceae bacterium
ATTGTTCAGTAACATCAATCCGTTTATTATGTTCTATTATTTCCAAAAACCAGTCCGCCTTAAATTGAAAAAACAACAAATGTAGTTATAAATATTATCGAATAAATTCTACTAATATTTATCTTATAAACCACGTCAAAATTTTGTTTTTAATATTTAAACAATATCGACCTTCATCACATTTGCTGGGTTTAGTTTGTGGAGTTCTCTAAATACTAATTCAGTAAATATGTAAATCAGGTTTTAAAATGTTAAAGAAACTCTCTCGGGCAAAGTTAAAGTTTATTAACTTTGCTGCAAGTAAATATTTATTATGATTAAAGGGGAATAAAAATGTTAAACAAGATTGATTACAATATCGATAAGTTGTTTGCAAAGCAAATTGATGAACAGTTATCACGATGGCAAAATGAAAAAGTGAATGAACGTATTTGGAAAAAAGATCCAACAATTTGGAAAAAAGATCCGGCAGATCAAAAGGAACTTGCCGATCGACTTGGGTGGCTTGATCTTGCAAATACAATGCAAGCTGAAATTTCTACTTTAGAAAAATTTGCAAATGAAATTAAGACTAAATTTAATTTTGTTGTTTTACTTGGAATGGGCGGAAGCAGTCTGGCGCCGGAAGTCTTTTTCAAAACTTACGGCAGCAGGGAAGGTTACCCGCGTTTAACAATATTAGACAGTACTCATCCTTTGTCGGTAAAACAAATTCTTGACAGCCACGATTTGCAAAAAACACTTTTTATTGTTTCAAGCAAATCCGGTGGTACTGTTGAAACAATGTCTTTCTTTTATACGTTCTTCGATGAAATAAAAAAAGTATACTCAAAACCGGGAAGGCATTTTATTGCAATAACCGACCCCGGCAGCGGGTTGGAAAAATTAGCCGTACAAAATGAATTTAGAAAAATATTCAGTACTCCTTCGGATGTTGGTGGCAGATATTCCGCACTAACTTTTTTCGGAATGGTTCCGGCGGCACTTATCGGGATGGATTTAAATTTGTTTTTATCTTCTGCAAATGAAATGACTGATAAATGCAGACCGGAAATAGATGTAAATAATAATCCTGGTATTTATCTCGGCGCTTTAATGGGCAAGCTTGCGATTGAGGGAAAAGATAAACTAACATTTTTTACATCGCCAAAAATATCATCATTCTCTGTTTGGGCAGAGCAGTTGATTGCCGAGAGTACAGGAAAAGATGATAAAGGAATTCTTCCTATTGCCGATGAAGATTATAAATTGCCCGAAGTTTATGGGAATGATAGAGTGTTTGTATTCATCAAATTAAAAAATGATATTAATGACGAATTGGAAAAAGCACATAATGAATTGTCGGGTAAAAAACATTCAATAATCAGTATAGAATTAGAAAGCATTTACGACCTTGCACAGGAATTTTACAGGTGGGAAATGGCTACAGCTTTGGCGGGGGCGGCATTGAGTATTCATCCTTTCGATCAACCGAATGTTCAGCTTGCAAAAACAATGGCAAACGAAAGTCTGAATGCTTATAAAAATACCGGTTCTTTGCCCATAGAAGAATCAAAGTTGAATGAACTTAATTTGTCATTCTTTGGTGATGTTGAATCGAAAAACGGAAAAGAATTCATCAGCAAGTTTTTAAGCGATTTGAAACAAAACGATTATATTGCAATCAATGCTTTTATTCCGATGACCGAGGCGAACGAAAAAATTCTTCAAAATATTAGGTTAAAACTGCGCGATAAATATAAGGTTGCAACAACACTCGGATTTGGTCCGCGATTTCTTCATTCAACCGGGCAGCTTCACAAAGGCGGCGCCAACAACGGTTACTTTATAGAAATTACATCAGATATTAATTTTGATCTTGATGTTCCCGGGCAAGGATATTCATACGGTGTACTAATCAGCGCTCAAGCGTTAGGTGATCTAAAAGCTTTGAGAAGCAAAAGTAGAAAAGTAATTAGAATTAATGTCGGCGACGATTTGGATAAAGGTTTAAAATATTTTGCAGATATTGCTTGATAAGAATACATAATTCCGAAAGGTAATGTTATGAAAAAAGTTGTGATTACCCACGCGAAAAGAACTCCCACCGGGGCATTTAACGGGGTGTTGAATAGTTTATCGGCTCCACAGCTTGGAAGCATTGTTATTCAATCACTACTCAAAGAATCTAATATTGATGTTTCTTTAATTGACGAAGTTATAATGGGTAATGTTTTGACTGCAGGAATTGGGCAAGCGCCTGCTCGACAAGCAGCTCTTCTTGCGGGGTTGCCGGAAAAAACCGAGTGTCTTACAATTAACAAAATGTGCGGCAGCGGGCTTAAATCAATTATGCTTGCTCATCAAGCAATACAATGCGGCGATGCGGAAGTTATTGTTGCGGGCGGACAGGAAAGCATGAGCAACGCACCATATATTTTACCGGGCGCGCGTAACGGTTACCGGCTCGGTAATTCAAATATTTATGATACAATCCTAGTCGATGGATTAACAGATGTTTACAGCAACATTCACATGGGCAATTGCGCTGAAATGTGTGCAAAGGATTTTGATTTTTCACGCGAAGAGTTGGATGAATATGCAATCCAATCTTATAGAAGAGCATTATCCGCACAAACAAATGGAAGATTTGAAGACGAAATTATTCCTGTCCGTGTTAAAACAAAATCCGGCGAAACATTAATTACAAAAGATGAAGAACCGGAGAAAGTTAATTTCGAGAAAATTCCGAATTTAAAACCGGCATTCGATAAAAACGGAATTGTAACAGCAGCAAATTCTTCCAAAATAAACGACGGCGCAGCAGCAGTTTTATTAATGAGTGAAGAGAAGGCAAAGGCATTGGGATTAAAACCCATTGTTGAAATTATTGCACAAAGTTCTACAGCAAAAGCTCCGGTTGAATTTACAACAGCTCCGGCAGATGCAATAAAAAAAGTATTAACAAAAGCCCAATTAAAAACTTCGGACATTGATCTTTATGAAATCAACGAAGCATTTGCCGTTGTGTCGCTTGCCGTTAATAAGCTTTTGGGTCTTTCATCCGAAAATGTAAATGTAAACGGCGGTGCAATTGCGCTTGGGCATCCCATCGGGGCAAGCGGCGCGAGAATAATAACGACATTACTCCATGAAATGAAAAGAAGAAATTCTAATTACGGTTTGGCATCTCTTTGCATCGGCGGCGGCGAAGCTTCGGCTTTTATTGTAAAGAAATATGTATTGTAATTTATCTTAATAAACTTCAGGTATAAAAGTCTGATCCGAAATTGGCGGACGTACATAACCTGTAGATTTTTTCCGCGGTGGAAGTTTAAGCGGCTTCGGCGTTAAATCTTTGTAATGGATGATGTTTAACAAATGATGAATTACATTTAGCCGTGCCCGTTTCTTGTCGTCGGCATTTACAACATACCACGGCGCCTGTTTAATGTCTGTGTGCCTGAACATTTCGTCTTTAGCTTTAGAATATTCTTCCCACTGTGCGCGCGATTCCAAATCCATAGGACTCAATTTCCATCTTTTCCTTGGGTCATCAATCCTATCCTGAAATCTTTTTTCCTGCTCTTCATCGCTTACCGAAAACCAATATTTTATTAAAACAATTCCTGAGCGAATAATCATTCTTTCAAATTCCGGGCAAGAACGCAAAAACTCACGGTATTCTTCTTCGCTGCAAAAATCCATAACGCGTTCAACGCCCGCCCTGTTGTACCACGATCTGTCGAATAAAATCATCTCGCCGGCTGCAGGTAAATGAGCGATATATCTTTGAAAATACCATTGAGATTTTTCTTTTTCTGTTGGGACACCAAGCGCAACAACTTTCACGATTCTTGGATTTAATGAATCCATAATTCTTTTTATTGTACCGCCTTTTCCTGCCGCATCGCGTCCTTCAAAAATTACAATAACTTTCAATCCTTCTTTCTTTATCCACTCCTGAAGTTTTACAAGCTCCGTCTGAAGTTTTGCTAATTCCTTGTTGTAGATCTTTTTGTTTAACTCCTCTTTTTTAACGGAGTTTGAAATATCCTTATTTCTTTTCAATTTGTTTTTTTTGTCTTTGGACATAATTGTTTACTCACAGCAAATTTAATTACAGCAATAAAATAACACCATAATGGATTTTAATCCACAACTTGATAAAATGATTAATGAGTCCTTAAACAATTACATAATAGTTTTGAGGGTCTGGCTAAGTAAGAATATTTTACATATTTAGTGCTAACTCCGGCTTGGAAAAACAAGAATAAGAGAGCTGGGAAGTAAAAAATATGTAGGTAAAATTTTTTGAATACATAAAAGATTGCATTTTGCAAACGCGATGTTTTTCATAATTTACGGCGTGAATAAGGGGGAATAAATGAAATTCATAAAATACATATCTGGTTTTGCGGTTTTAGTTTTTGCGATATCTTGTTTTAATAACTCCGATTTAACACTGCCCGACACGCAAAAACTTATTATTCAAAAAGAGGACGACTCGCTTGTAACATCAATTAAGTTTAATCAATCCGTAATAGTTAACAACGAACTAACTTTAACATTTCAAGAAGTAGTTGCAGATTCCAGGTGTCCTGTTACCGCCGATTGTGTTTGGGAAGGAAACGGAGAAGTGAAATTTATTTTAGAAAAAGGAATTGATTCTAAAAATATTTTACTTAACACAATGCTTGAACCAAAGCAAGTTGATTTTGCAGGCTATCAAATAAAATTAAAATCTCTTAATCCTTATCCGCAAACAACAGATCCTATTAAAGCAGAAGAATACAGCGTTGAGGTTGTTGTAAAAAACAATATAAGGGGATTTTCAAGTTCTGTCCGGTTGATTAACGCGGAGAACAATTCTGTTATAGATAAAGATTTGGCAAACGTAAAAAACGTTTCGTTAGTTGGGGATGAATTAATATTTGATATTGAATACGGCGGCGGATGCGAAGAACATGAATTAAATCTCTTTGCGTATAAAGAAATTATGAAGTCGAACCCGGCGCAGGTTACCGTTAGATTGTCTCATAATTCAAACGGAGACATGTGCGAAGCGTTGATTTCCAAAAATGTTTCTTTTGATCTTTCTTCTTTGAAAAAGTATTTGAAACAAAATTTCAACATTCAAGACAAGGTATTGCTGTTGCTGTTCGATCCTTCCGGCAAACCGATACAAAGTCAAGTTATAGAATATAATTTTTAGTTCTTTCTAAAAACTAAAGCCAACAAGTTTGATTTTTTTACCTTCCGAGAGATGCATCTTTTCATACTTGGTTTGAATAGTTTCTTCTTCCGAAAGATTTTCGGATGAGTACAAATCATTTGTTTCTTTTATCAAGTTCAAATTTTCTTCTTTAACAACTTCAAGCGTGTATTCATAAAGAGAATCGGCGTCAGTCTTCAAATTTATTTTTCCGCCGGGAGTTAAAATATTTTTATAGATATTTAAAAAATTAGGATGTGTTAAACGCTTTTTCATGCTTCGCCTAAACGGATACGGATCGGGAAACGTTATCCAAATTTCCTCTGCTTTTAATTCTTTAAAAATATCTTCGAGTGTTTCAACATACGAAATTAGAATTGCAACATTTTTTAATCCCGCGTCTTCGGCATTTTTTGATGCATTCCACAATCGATTCGGCTTTCTGTCAATTCCTATAAAATTTCTTTCCGGGTAAAGCTTTGCAAGATTTATCGAGTAATCAGCCTGCCCGCAGCCGAGTTCGAGAGTAACGGGTTTTGTATTCCCGAAATATTTAATTAATTCCTCTTCAGCATTTCCTTTCTTGAAATCAAAAACATTTTTGAACGTTCTAACTTCAACTATCTTTTTGTGTTTTTTTCTAGGCATAGACTTTAATAATTGTTGGGTGCGAAAATATGAAAATACTTTTCAAAAAATATATAAAACTCGTTGTCCGATTAAACGTCTATTTCTATATTAAAGTGTAAAAGAAAGGTAATTATGAAAAAATATATATGCTTCTTCGCCTTGTTTTTGTTTGTGAATAAACTATCTGCCCAGTGGATGCAGATTGAAAACATTCCCTCCAATGAAGTGCCTTCAATATTTGTGAATGAAAATAACGTTTATGTGGGTACTAATAATGTTGTTTATTTTAGTAATAATTACGGAAGAAACTGGCAATCCTCTTCCGTGGTGGAT
>CAZRMG010000188.1:0-6143 GCA_964601095.1 uncultured Melioribacteraceae bacterium
TTTTTTGAGAGGTTTATCGAGCATTTCAAAATTAACTTCGAGCGAAAGATCGGCAGCTAACTTAAAACATTCATAATCATCGCCGATGAATAATCCTTTCATCACAAGCTTACCGTTTTCATCCTTGCCGATTACAGTCTGCACATAAATTATTGGAAGATGTTTCGCAAAATTATCCGATGCATAATTTAAAACTTTGCGCACAGGAGTATCTGCCCGTCCCATCATTCTTTCCATTCCATAAACAGCGCCGAGAAAATGACTTTTGTTAATTCCTTCGCGACCACCCGTTCCAACAAAAATATTTTTGTTATAGTTTGCCATTCCTACAACTTCGTGAGGAACAACTTGCCCGATTGATAAAATAAGATCGAAACCGCCGTCAACCAAAAGTTTGTTAACTTGCGCGGGCCAACTGTAATTTAATTTACCTTCGGACACTATATAAACAAATTCAGAAGGAACATCGCCGAGTGTGTGCAAATCCTCTTTCCACCTGTGAACCCGGAAAAGATTTTTTGGTACATCACCGAACATTGTTTCAATTTCTTTTTCGTTCATTGCAAAATGAGTTCCGAGTGCGGGAAGAATATCTGTAAGTTTATCTTTATAATATTCATACGAATATCTTGTTAATTCACCGGCGCGTGAGTGGAAGCGTGTGAAATCTGGGGGAATGGCTAAAACTTTTTTGCGGATTCCAAGTTTATTAAATGCGGTGAATAATCCTTCCTTAATATCAGTTTCAGTAAGAACTGTATTTTTTGAACCTTTTGCAAACAATAACATTTTTTAATCCTTTTAAAACTAATTTAAAAACGCAGATTAAAAATCTGCGCTACACTTCGCCCGGTGATTGTAATAATTATCTTTGAATTCTTGCCGAGCCGCCTTTGGCAAATGCACGTACTTCATCAATTGTTGCCATAGTTGTATCGCCGGGATATGTTGTTAACAAAGCACCGTGTGCCCAGCCGAGCTTTACAGATTCTTCCGGAGTTTCACCGTTTAATAATCCGTAGATAAATCCTGCAGCAAAACCATCACCGCCGCCAACACGATCAATAACATTTAATTCCGCTGTTGGTGCTTGATATGTTTTTCCGTTAATCCATGCAACTGCACTCCAGCTGTGATGATTTGTATGATGAACTTCGCGCAAAGTTGTTGCAACAACTTTTATCTGCGGATATTTTTTAATTACATTGTCAATCATTCCGAAGAAAACAGTCGGATCGAGTTTTGATTTTGCTGCAACTTCGGGTCCGGGAATTCCCAAACCTTTTTGTAAATCTTCTTCATTGCCAACAAGAACATCAACATATTTAACAATGCCGTCGATAACTTCCGCGGCTTTTTGTTCACCGCCCCAAATGTTCCAAAGTTTAGCACGAAAATTTAAATCGAAACTTGTGATTGCACCGGCTTCTTTTGCTGCTTTCATCGCTTCGATAATTACTTGTCCGGTTGTTTCCGAAAGTGAAGCAAAAATTCCACCGCTGTGAAACCAGCGTACGCCCTGTGCAAAAATACTTTTCCAATCAAAATCGCCTGGTTTTAGTTGTGCTGCTGCTTCATTCGATCTGTTATAAAAAACTACGGGTGCTCGTGAACCGAATCCTTGATCGCTCAAAACTGCAGCCATGTTTGGTCCGTTCACACCATTGTGTTTGAATTCCTTGTAGAATGGTTTAACCCCCATTGCGCGAACGCGTTCTTTAATCAAATCGCCTATGGGATAATTAACAATTGCCGAAGCTATTCCTGTGTTCATTCTAAAACAATCTGATAAATTTGCAGCAACGTTAAACTCTCCGCCGCTTACATGAATTTTACATTCGGTAGCTTTTCTAAACGGAATTATTCCGGGATCGAGACGATGGACAAGTGCGCCGAGCGAAAGAAGATCAAGCGCACCTTCGGGTTTAATTTTTAATCCTGTGTTATCTGCCATAATTAACCTTCAATTTATTTTCAAAAAATATCTGCCACGAATTGCACAAATTTTCACGAATCAATTCGTGTGAATTAGTAAAATCTGTCAACCGACAGACAAAATTGTGACTAATGTTTTACAATAAAACTCTTTTATACTGCAACGAATCCGCACCAAAATTAACTATTATTCCTAATTTGTATTTAGAAACCGCTAAATAATTTAAGGTCTGTTTTATATGCTCATCAACTATACCGGAAATACTTTTGATTTCTAAAATGATTTTATCCATCAAAGTAAAATCTGCATAATATTTATGAGTAAGGATTATATCTTTGTACTCAATTAGGAATTCTTTCTCTCTCTCATAAAAGATACTATTCTTTTTGAATTCGTATTCCAACGCATCTTTATAAACTATCTCAAGAAATCCTCTTCCAATTATATTGTACACTTCCATGCAAATGCCAATAATTTTGAAGGATTCTTCTTTGTAAATTAAATTTTGCATCATTAAAAAATCTTAAAAAACTTTCGCCACGAATTGCAACAATTTTCACTAATTAATTAGTGTCAATTCGTGAAATTAGTGGCCAATGTTTATACTCCGCTATACGCATTGAATCCGCCGTCAACTGGGATAATAACGCCTGTAACAAATTTTGAGATATCGGAAATCAAATAAAGTAATGTACCAATTAATTCTTCCGGTTCGCCAAATCTACCCATTGGTGTTCCGTTCATTATTTTATGACCGCGAGCGGTGAGTTCGCCGGTTTCTTTATCTGTTAATAAAAATCTGTTTTGATCTGTTAAGAAAAACCCAGGCGCAATTGCATTAACACGAATATTTAATTTTGCAAAATGAACCGCGAGCCATTCCGTTAAATTATTAATGCCCGCTTTTGCAGCAGAATACGCGGGAATTTTTGTCAATGGTCTGTAAGAATTCATTGAAGAAATATTAATTATAGAACCGCCTCGCCCAGCCATATCTTCTGCGAGAACCATTGTTGGTAAAACTGTGCCTAGAAAATTCAAATCAAAAACTCTACGAAAACCTTCTATATCCAATCCGAAAAATCCTTTAGAAAGCTCGCCCAAATTTTCGGTGCTTAAAAATTCGAGTTGAGTTGTTGCTGTTGGCGCGTTTCCTCCTGCACCGTTAATTAGCACATCAACCTTTCCGAATTTTTCATTAATAATTTTCTTTGCTTCAATCAAAGTTTCTTTTTCAAGAACATTTGCAAAAACACTGATTGCGTGTCCCGGAAATTTTTCATTGACTTTTTTAGCAACTGCATCGGAGTTTTCTTTTTTGAAATCGAGTATTGCAACTTTAGCGCCCGCATCTGCAAGTCCGAGGGCAAACGAAGTTCCTATAACTCCCCCGCCGCCGGTGATAACACAAACTTTTCCATTAATATCATTCAATGAATTCGACATTTTATTTTTCCTTAAATATTATTTTAAACGTTGGCAACACTATTCATAATAATTTTTGCGTTGTCTGTAAGTTTGGAATAGTTTTCATTTTTAATCGCTTCTTTATCGAGCAGAGCTGAGCCGATTCCTACAGCACAAGCCCCGGCTTTAATCCACTCACCCGCGTTGGTCAAAGATACTCCGCCTGTCGGCATTAATTTCAAATGCGGCATTGGTGCAAGCACTCCTTTGAAAAACGGCATTCCCAAAACATCTGCCGGAAATACTTTTATAATATCGGCACCTGCTTCGTAAGCTGTTTGAATTTCCGTTGGCGTAAAACATCCGGGCATTGCGGGCACATCATATTTATGGGACATTTCAACAATTTCTTTTTTAAAGATGGGGCTAACAACATATTTGGCTCCCGCTTTAATTGCTTGTTCCGCTACTTCTGCACTTAAAACGGAACCAACGCCGAAGATTATATTTTTATCAAGTTCTTGCGACATTTTTTCAATCAACTGAATTGCGTTCGGGACAGTCATTGTAACTTCAGCAACTGTTAACCCGCCTTCGGCAATAGCTTCAATAATTTTTTTAAGTTTATCCGCTTCTTTAATTCTCAAAACGGCAACAACTTTTCTTTTAAGAATTTCATCGAGTATAGTTTGTCTGCTCATAATTATTTAAATGGTTCCAAATGTTTATGAAAATGTTTAATTAAAAATTCGTAATGCGTTTCTTCATTATCTTTTAAGCACTTCATAATTTTATCTTTGAACAAAAAGCTTCCGTCGGGATTTTTTTCTGTAAGAACTTTTCCGAAAGTTACATGCAGCACCTGGCGAACATCGTTTGAATTAAACAAATCCACAAGCTCCATTTCAGAATATTCTTTTGCAGGTTTAACTACCGAGATATCAGCCGAAACATGATAACTTAATTTTTCATTTTCATAAAGTCCGCTGCAAAAATCTAGAATTGTCCTGAACAAATCCGGCTGTTTTGCCGCCACTACTTTTAGCGCTTCAAGATAGCTTGTACCCGCGGTTTTTACATGAGTTAATGCTTCGCGAAGTGAACCAATAACTTTGTAAACAGAAAATTTATCGCTGCCTGAGTGAAGACTTATTTTATAATTTCCGAAATGTTTAACAATTGCAAGATGTTTTTGATACTCGGTTTTGAAAAGATCGAGATCGCCTTTATAATCGATTCCTTTTTCAAATGAACCGACAAAACGTGGAGCGAGACTTACATATTTTACACCGAGGCGGGTAAGCTCGTTTGCAAAGAAATAATGTTCGAACGGAGAAGTTACGGATTCGGTTTCATCGACGGAAACCTCAACTTCAAAATTGCCATTCGTGCAGTTTAATTTTAAATGCTCGTACATTTTTTTTATGTGTGCGACTGCTTTGCCGTATTTTGCGTAAGCTCTTAAAAAATCTATCGTACTAACTTTAATAACAAACGAATCTGAAATTTTAATTTCCTTTTTCACATATCTTCTTTCTGCCGAGGGGAAAGCATCATCGAGATCCTTCCAAGGAAGAGCCGCAACAACTTTAAATAAAATATCTTCGGAATAATTATCCGCTTCGTTGTCAACATGCTCACTCGGATCGAAAGTGAACATTGTAAAACCGGCATTCAACATCAAATCTATATCTGCCGTTGTTTTAAGATGATCGGCATCCGAGCCGAAACCGTTTTTATATCCTTCTTGAAAAACAGCCCACACGGCTGCATCCATAACTTCATCGGGAGTTCTGTTTGTTCTGGTCAATTCTCTGATTGATTGTTGTGCGAGAATCGGTTTGAAATCACTTCCGTAAAGCGAGCGAATATGTCCAGCATTAGCAAGACCGAGCCGATCGCCAAATCCAAATGAATTTTGTAAGCCGAGAGTTTTTGAAATAGTAAACGGAAAAATGTCTTGTGTGATTTTTCTATTATTCGTGTTGAGCAAACATTTTTTAATTATTATGTCGCTTTCTAATAATTCGCCTTCCAGTTTTTCAATCAATTCGTTTTGTTTATCCGAGAAAACGAAAAGTGATTTTAATTTTTCATCTTTGCCAATAAACAGCACTGAATCTTTATATTCAATTATAGAGTTGATATAAATACTTACCGAATAATTTTTATTTATCTCAAGATTAAAAAGCGCATTATATGCATCCGGCTTTTCAACAATTTTTTCTTTTATAGTTTTTAACATCACGGTATTCCTTTGTGATTATAGTTTATACGCCTTCCTAACCAGATTGTAAGTCAAGTCTTTAGCAATTGTTAAAGCTTCCTCCAAACTAATTTGATGTTTAGCAACAAGCTCGGCAAGGAAGTTTGAATCAATTCTACGAGCAACATCGTGGCGTGCGGGGATTGAAACGAACGCGCGTGTATCGTCGTTAAATCCAACCGTGTTATAGAATCCTGCAGTTTCAGTTACCATTTGTCGATAGCGCGTCATACCTTGAATGCTGTCATGAAACCACCAAGCCGGTCCGAGTTTCATTGCCGGATAATGTCCGGCAAGCGGTGCAAGTTCGCGCGAGTAATTTGTTTCGTCGAGAGTAAAAACAATTACAGTAAAATTCGGATTGTTGCCGTATTTATTTAGAAGTTCTTTCAAGTTGTTTGTGTATTCGGTTTGAACCGGAATATCACAGCCCTTATCAGCACCGAATTTTTCAAACACAATGTTGTTATGATTTCTATACGAGCCCGGATGTATTTGCATTGTTAATCCGTCTTCAGTACTCATCCGCGCCAT
>CAZRMG010000189.1:0-6126 GCA_964601095.1 uncultured Melioribacteraceae bacterium
GAATGTTATTCTTTTCCAAATTCTATAAACTCAACCGGCGCTCCGTTTTCTAAAATCATAGCTACCCTTGTGCCTTTTGCGGGTGAACTAATTTCGCCAATCATTTCTCTTCCAATTATTGCAGAATCAAGATCATCAACTTTAAAAGCTATATGCGGTACTTTTTTTATTATTTCGGCAATTGGGCTATCTTTTTCAAAACGCATCCATTCAATCCCGAAATCGCTTGTATCAAAACCCGAGACGTAAAATTTATACTGCTCTATATATTTTTCATTTGGCTTTATTTCATTTGTTGGAATACCGATATGATGAAATCGCATTCCCATTTTAGAAGTTGCAACAGGCGGTTCGGTGTCTTCCCTTTTCATAAAATTATCTTTCGTCATGTTTATTTGTTTAAAGTATGTTGCTAATATTTAACATTGTATGATTTTATACCTCTAATTCTTAAGTCGACATCAAAATAATTAAAATGGTATCCGGTATAGATAAAATGAATTAAATAACTCAATTCTCTTTTGTTCTTTAATTCTTTCAATATCGTTCTGCGAAAACGGTTTTGAGTAAATTCCTTTTATGTGGCGATTGAATAAAATTTTGGGCGCTGCACCAAAGTAAACAAAATCTTGAGCGCTCGGATGATTAACGTAAGGGGCATAATGATGTGTTTTGTTCGCGTTTCGCCAAACCATAACAAAACCGATTCTAATTGAATCATCATCAATTGCTTTTAACAATCTATCAGTCCACCACCTATCGTTTACAATTCCTTCCAACCCGGTTTCGGTAAAAGCCGCAACTTTATTTCTTTTTTCAGCAACTGCAGTAACAATTCTTAATTTTTTCGTAATCCAGTCGAGTCCGTCCCCGTCGGGAGTAAAATCATAATAAATATCCGTACCTATAATATCAACAAATTCATCTCCGGGGTAGCGATCGAGAAAATCTTCTTCACTATAAAAATTTCTATCGGGTGAAAAAGCATATATAATATTTCTTACTTTTTTTATATCCCGAAGGTAAGTTACGGTTGTTCGCCAAAGTTCAATAAACTCTTCGCGTGTGCAATGTCGTTTGCCCCACCAAAACCAGCTCCCGTCAAATTCATGGAAAGGGCGGAATATAATCGGCACGTGTTTACCCGTTGAATCTTTAAGTTGTAATACGAAATCCGCTATACGATCGAGCCATCTTAAATATCGCAAATAATAACCGCCGCCTGGAATTATTTTTTCAATTGCGCGCGTTGTATCGTAAAAGGATCCAAGTGTTACGGGATTATCAGCATGCCAGCAAAAAATATTAATGCCATCGCGTTCATAAGCTTCTTCAACATATTTATTAATCGGGAATCGATTTAAGTCAATATTATCCGGCCAAAACAATGAATTAAAATCCCATCCGTAAACACCGGGATAATCATTTGCAATATCCTTAACATCCGAACGGTTTTTGTCCCCTTGCCAATCGATACCATACGCAGTGGATTCGTGATGTCCGAAAATTATTTTAGTGCTCGCTAATTTTTTCAAGTTGTTGAAAAGCAGTATTGTTTCTTGCGTTGCAAGAGTATCAACAAGTTTAATGTTCAAATCTTTTTGGGTTATTACTTTTTGAACTTCGGGCACACAACCCGAAAAATAAAAGACAGTAACAACTGTAAGAATGGCTATTCTTCTTTTCATATTTCCCATACAATTAAGAATAAATATTGTGAAATTATTTAACAGACCATACTTCGTTTCTGAAATGATTTTAAAAAATCATTTCACGGAGCTTGATCATATTATCAGCATGTTCTTTTAATATTTCTATTGTAGAAATATCCGTATCAAAAACAGAATTCAGACCCTGTTCTTCTTGCGGGGGATCTCCAGTAAAAGGATCGCCACTTCTCCAAATTGCATCATCACTATTTGCTCTTCCTTCACCGCCCCAAGCCCAAAAATTTGTACCGGCAATCGGCGCTCCGGCTGCAGCGCTGTCTCTAATTATTTCAAACAACTTACTAAAATACTTATCGCGTGCAACTGTTGGGCTTCCTTCTTTTCTAACTTCATGATCTCTCGGCGCACCAAATTCTTCAATCGTTAACGGCTTATTCAATTTACGTGCATATTTAATATGATTGTTTAAATAATCAACTGCTTTTGCTTCCGCATCTGCATAAGTTTCTTCAATTTTATGGGCATTGAACCATCCCCAATTTTTTATCCAAAGATGAATTGTTATATAATCAATATTCCTACTTTCGTGCGATTTCAAAAATACTTCTTCATTCCAAATGCTTCCGGCAAGTCCTTCGTTACCGGTTGTTACAAGGTGATTCGGATCGAGCTTATGAATAAACGCAGCGGTTTCATCAATCCATTTATAGTAATAATTAATAAACTCAAAACTTTCCTCGCTTCTACCCGGGCGAGGTTCATTAGCTAATTCCCAAGACATGATAGCGGGATCTTCAAAATAAAATTTGTTTGTTATTTTATTCTTGCGTGTAACAATCATCTTTACATATTTAAGATAATCATCCTTAGCTTTTTCGTTTCTATAAAATTTACCCGAGTAAAGCATAAACGGAGAATAACCTTCTGCCGGATTATCGGGATCGGGAATATGACCCTCCCCTGCCCACTCGTTGTATTGAGCCATTCCGCCAGACCATTGCCAATAATTATTAAGATACAAAACCGCATGCATACCGCATTTATTCATTTCCGCCAGAATGAAATCCAAACCTTCAAGAATTTCTTCGTCGTAAACGCCTGGTGATTTTTGTATCGCAGGTTTTATAGCTTTATTCATTTCCGATTCTTCGGATGCTGCACAGATACGCAAATTTGTCAAACCGATGGATTTTAATTTGTCAAGCTCACGAATTAATCTTTCTCTATCGCCGGTTACTCCAGGCGAACCAAGATAAGCGCCGTACCATAAATTTGTTCCGGCAAAAAAAAACGGCTTGCCATTGAACTCAAAGTGCGTTCCTCGCACATGAATATATTTAGATTTATCAACAAAAATTGATGAACAACCTGTAATAAAGAAAAGAGAAAGAAGAATGATTGAAAAAATTGTTCTTTTCATTCTTAACTCGTTTTATTTTCGGAATAGTTCAAATGATTCAATTGATGAAATAATTTGATCTGCCATTATTTTGTGTGTTGCAACTGTCGGGTGTCCGTTAGCCACATAACCTCCTTCGAAGTAATCGAACTGTGTATAAAATATATCTTTGTTTCCATTTACGATTTCTTCGTCAACTACTTGTTTTACATTTTGCCTAATCCATTCCGGAAACGCCGCCACAGCTAAAATCTTTACTTTTGGATAAACTCTTTTTAATTCGTCAATAAAATCATGATAACCCTTTCTAAAAAAAGTCGATTTATCTTCCGGTACAATTCCATTATTATTTAATCCTGAAAAATCATTTAGGCCAAGACATATAACAACCAAATCTGGGATCCATTGATTAAAATTCCATTTGAGTTCGGAATTTTCCATCAAGGTTCTATCAAAATAATTTGGTATTGAAAAATCCGCATTGCCTTGCCAATCGCAAACCATGCCGCTGCCGGATCTGCAAGTTGTTATATAATCAGCTTCAAAATGCCTTGCAATTATCGGCGCAAATCCTTTATCTATATTTGTAACGGGGAAACGTTTTTCCCATTCAAGTTCATGTTCAACAGCTTCATTGCTTTCAGCCGCAGTAAACGAATCGCCTATGAATTCTATTTTTCTTACCGGTTTAGGTTTGGGAGTCAATAATTCGGCATCGTCATCCAAGAAAAAACCACTGAAAGTAAAATATGGATCGAAAGAAATATTGCGTTTGCTAAAACGTAAAGAATGATTTTTACTATCAAGATTTTCCGCAAGTATATAATCGGCTTCACCTTTTACATCCCCGTGAAATATTTTATAAAGTTCACCGTCGATATAAACATTGTAATAACTAATGTTGTCGTTTAAGCGAATACCGATTCTTGTGCCGGTGAATTCCACACAAATTGATACTCCGGGCCAGGAATGTTTAGGATTAAGTTTATCAGTAAAATCCCATCTACCGAAATATTGAATGTTGGGGTTATCCGCAGGAATAAATTTAAACGCTTTTAGAGAAGACGACATGACAGTTAATAACATCATAATTGCAATCCCGAATCTTAATATAATTTTCAATTCAACTCCGTACCTTATTAGAAATATAGTTTAAATGTTCTTTTTAACGAACAGATAATTCAACTATTCCCGATTAATTTTGCGAGTTTTAATTGTGAAGTGAGACAGAAATTATGCCAATAAAATATTGGCAGAAACATTAATTTCTTTTGTTAAATAGACATTATTGACGGATGTAGATGTAATGAATTTATAATAGTGATAAACAATTATTAAATTGATAAATGACAGAAGAAATATATTGCCATTCTCTTAAATTTTCAGAATTCTTAATCGGAAGTATTTTTTATGTAAAAAAGGATATGAACTTTTGAAGTATCAGATTTTTTAAAATTATGCTTTTGTGAACTTAAATTTATCTTTTGACTTTGCCATAGTAAAATAAAAAATTGAACCTTTGCCCTGCATGCTTTCAGCCCAAATTTTACAGCCGTGCTTTTCTATAATCTCAGAACAAATTGTTAACCCCAATCCCGTGCCGGTTTCGTTTTCTGTGCCCTCGCGTACAATTGTATTATCAAGTTTGAATAAAAGCGGCAATTCATTTTCATCTATTCCCATACCATAATCGATAATAAGAAAAACTATTTCCGTTGGGTGATTATAACATTTTACAACAACTTCGTTATTTGGGTAAGAATACTTTATTGCATTCGAAATAAGATTACGGAATATCATCGTAAGCATATTGAAGTCGGCGAATACTTCTATAGTTTTATCCACAAGAATTTTTACGCTCACTTTTTTATCAAAGGAATTTGAACCAATTTGATAAAACGCTTCCATCAAAGCTTCGTATGCGTTGACTGCAGTCGGCAAATATTTCATTCTTCCTGTTTGAATTCTGCTCCAGTCCAAAAGCGATGTCATTAATTTGTATTGATTATCTAATGCTCTATGCATTGTTCCGGTAAATTCTTTTAATTCTTCTTTTGAAAGATTTTCGCACTCCTTATAAAGGATGTCGGATATTCCAAGAATTCCCTGGAATGGGCTGCGAAGATCATGGGCAATTATCGAAAAGAATTTTCCTGTTGCCCTGCTGTTTTCTTCCAATTTTTGATTTGCTTTCTGAAGTTGCTCTGATTTCGAATTTAGTTCATTAAGGTTAGCAATAAGATCTACTGCAAGTAAATCAACTCCAAAAGCTGTGATTACTAAAATTATCGACAACTCAATTATATACTGATAATTCATAAACTCAGACATATTCAAGTTCAATATGCCGTTAATTTCAAGCAGCCCTGAAATCCAAATAGCAACTAAAGCGGATAATAATGTGATGTAAACAATACGTCTGTTGTAAGTTAAACTTGATACGAATAAAAGAGTAGGAAATATTAATATTGAATTGTTCCTAATCCCGTTTTTAAAAAACATGATTCCTACGGTAAAAAGTAAAACAATAAATATTAAGACAGAAAGCGAGTTTTCAAGTTTTGATTTTTTATTAAGAATGAATAAAGTAAAAACGGCAACTTCACCGGCAATTAAAAAAAAAGCTATCGACTTGTATCCATCTATTAAATTATGAATTAAAGGCATGGCCATGCCAAGTATAAGTGCAATAGAGATGTAATGAACGTATTTATTTCTTCGTTCTTTTGCAAGCTTTGCATTTGAACAATCGTAAATGCTATTTAGTTTTGCATGTATCATTCAGAATTGAGTAATAATTAATTGTCCTAAGTTAACGCCGTCATAAATATGTTGCCTTATTATCGAAATTTTTTGCGATTTGTTAAATGAAATCCTGCGGGGTCTCGGGAATATTCATAATAAAACAGCGCCTGGATTGTAATATTGGGTAAAATGGTTAACGTTAACAGCATCAAAAAGAGGAAAGTGTATTAAAGCAGCATATCAATAATTATTATTCTTATGGAATTTCAACTACAAGAAAGTTTGTTTCCGCAGCGGTATAAATTCGATATT
>CAZRMG010000190.1:0-6124 GCA_964601095.1 uncultured Melioribacteraceae bacterium
GTTAGATAAAATAAATCCGAATTCATTGGAAATAATTCCAAATGCATTAATAGAACCTACTCTTAAAAACTCCAAACCTGGCGATAAATTTCAGTTTGAACGCCATGGTTATTTTTGTGTTGATTCAAAATATACAACACAAGAAAAGTTGGTTTTTAACCGCACTGTTACTTTAAAGGACAGTTGGAGTAAATCAAAATAAAAATTCGCCGGGATGATTCTAATATCATTCCGGTTTATTTTTGTTAAAAAGCTCGTCAAGTACTTTTTCCCGATGTGTAAAAATCTCTTTAACTTTTTTACCCACAAATAATTTATTAACTATCCTGCCGAGAATACCAAAAGGTAAAGCATAATTAACAATATCTTCCATAATTAATTTACCGTTCCGTTCTTCAAACCGATGCAGATGATGCCAGAATTTATACGGCCCGAAACGCTGTTCATCGATGAAATATTTACTCTCTTCAACGTGGGTGATTTCAGTTACCCATCTCATTGGCATTCTAAGAATAGGTTTTATTATGTATTGAATTATCATTCCCGCAAACATTTTTTCATTATTGAATTCCGATATGATTTTAAAACCCAAATAGGGAGGAGTGATTTTTATTAGATTAACCGGCGATGAGAAAAAATCCCATGCATCATTAAGAGATAAATTAATTTCTTGAGAATATTTAAGTGTGTATACTTTCAAAATAAAACCCCTTTTGGCATCTAAACCGAAAGGGGCATATTAAAAGTTCCTAATAGAATTTTATTTAAGTTGGTCAATAGCTGTGTCTATTCTTTTGATAACTTCGTCTTTACCTAAAATGTAAAGAAGGTCAAACATACCCGGTCCCGTACTTTGCCCGGAAACAGCCAATCTTAATGGGTGAATAAGTTTACCTTTACCTACGTTTAATTCCTCGGCAACTTTTCCGAGTGTATGTTCAAAATCCTCTTTAGATGGATTTTCCAACTTCACAAATTCATCGCAAAGTTTTTGCATTTGTTCGGCAGTTTCAGGTTTCCAATTCTTCTCAACGGATTTTTGTTCGTATTCTTCCGGCTGTTTATAAAAGTATGTGCATGTTGTTATGAATTCTTTTACAAAACTTACTCGTTCTTTCATGGAAGATATTATTTGTAAAAGATAGTCATCAGTTAATTGCAGATAGCTGAATTCAGAATGCAGAATTTCTTCTTTTAAAAGTGGAAGAATTTGTTCATTTGTTAATTTGCGTAGGTGTTCGGCGTTAAGCCAATTTAATTTCTGAAGATCGAAAACGGCACCGGATTTATTAACTCTTTCCAAAGAGAATTTTTCGATCAATCCATCCATGTAATAAAATTCTTTATCGTCGCCCGCATTCCATCCAAGAAGCGCGACAAAGTTTATCAAAGCATCTTTTAGAAATCCTTTATCGCGGTAATCTCCAACAGCTACATCACCCTGGCGTTTGCTTAATTTGGATTTATCGGGATTTAACAACAGCGGCAAATGCGCAAACTGCGGGCGTTCCCAACCGAAAGCATCGTATAATAAAACATGTTTCGGAGTTGAGGAAAGCCATTCCTCACCACGGATTACATGACTTATTTCCATTAAATGATCATCAACTACATTTGCAAGATGATATGTTGGGTAGCCATCACTTTTAATTAAAACTTGGTCGTCAACATTGTTGCTGTCGAATTCAACAACATCACGCACAATATCATTAAAAATGATTTTATGATTTGGTTGTACGTTAAGTCTTACAACATAAGGAATACCACTATTTAGCTTTTCTTCTATTTCTGTTTTAGATAAAGACAAACAATGCTTGTCGTATTTTGCTTGGGGGAGTTTCTGCTTCTCTTGTTCTTCCCGCAAAGTCTTAAGTCTTTCGGGAGTGCAAAAACAATAGTATGCGTTTCCTTTCTCAATCAATTCTTTGGCATATTTCATATAAATATCAAGCCGCTGCGATTGCATATAAGGACCGTAATTTCCGCCTGCATCGGGACCTTCATCATATTCAAGTCCCGCCCATTTTAAAGAAGATATTAATTTTTCAACCGCGCCTTCAACGTATCTGTTTCTGTCTGTGTCCTCAATTCTTAAAATAAATTTTCCGTTGTATCTTTTTGCGAAAAGGTAATTATATAATGCAGTTCGTAGACCGCCGACGTGCAAATATCCTGTTGGTGAAGGTGCAAATCGTACTCTAATATTTTCCATCTGTTCTCCAGAAAATCAGTTTTTTTTGATTACAAATATATAAAAGTTGAACGTGTTTATTATAGAATGAAATACAACAGAAAGGTTAGTCGTTAACAAATACAAGAATGAAGAAAACCCCTCGGGAAGAGGGGTTTATATTTTATGCGTTTGTGTAGTATTTAACTTTGTCGATAAATTCTTTGCTGTCAATCGGTTTAGGTATATAATCAGTTGCCCCGGCTTCAAGACATTTTTCGCGGTCGCCCTTCATAGCAAAAGCTGTGAGTGCAATTATCGGAGTGCTTTTGTATTCCGGCATCTGGCGGATTTTTTCAGTGGCTTCGAATCCGTTCATAATCGGCATTTGCATATCCATTAAAATCAAATCGAATTTTTCTTTCTGTGCGAATTTATATGCTTCTTCGCCGTTTTCAACAACAACGATTTCTTCGAAGTTATTTTTCTTTAATAATCGTGTTACAATAATTTGCGAGTGTTTATAATCCTCGGCGAGTAAAATCTTAATTCCACCTTTTTTAGAAATTACTTCTTCTTGAGGCGGCGGAACTTCATAACGGTTAATCATCGCGCTGATTGTGTCTGAAAGGTCTTCAATATTTGTAGCGCGTTTATCCAATAGCTCTTCAAACAAACCTTCTATTTTGTATAAGTCGTCTTTATAATTTTCTTTTCCAGTGTAAATAATAATCGGAAGATGCGCGAAACGCTTTTCGGATTTAATCAGTTTGATCAATTCAAAGCCGTTGGGAGTAGGCATGTCCAAATCTACTATTGCAAGATCGATTGATTTATCGCGGATATTATCCATTACATTTGCGGAAATATTTTCGGCGATGGCGTTAAAGCCGGCGCTTTCAATAGCTTGTTTTACAAGGTTAAGAGTGGGGAAGTCGTCGTCAACGCAAAGTACATTCGAATCTTTCCGAAGTTTGTAACTTGTGAGAACTTCAACCAAATAATTATAGTTGATTGGTTTAATAAAATATTCAACAGCGCCCATCATAAAAGCTTTTTGTTGTTCTGGTTCAATTGAACAAACAATCACGGGAACGTTTTTAGTATTCTGATGATCATGAATTTTTTTAAGAAGTTCTAGTCCGTTTGTATTTGGAAGTTCTATATCAAGTATAACAGCCAGTACTGGTTCTTTGTCAATAAAACTTAATGCCTGTTGTTCCGTGCTTACAATTGTAGGATCATACCCCCATTTATTGAGATAATTGCTCAATAGTTTTGAAGTGGCGTAATCGTCTTCGATAACCAAAACTTTATTTTTTGATGTTGGTTTTGGTAATTGCGAAAGCGTGGATTCTAAACTTGACATTACTTCTCCGTTAAATGTGAAAGTAAATGTATTGCCTTTTCCGTTTTCACTCGAGGCAGAAATATCTCCGCCCAGAAAATTTGTGTATTTTTTTACTAATGTAAGACTTAGTCCTGTAACGCTTGAATTCTTAAACTCATTATGTTTTGAAACCGTGAACGGTTCAAAAAAATTATTTATGATGTTCTGATCTAAACTTCTGCCGTTATCTTCAATTGTAATCCGAATAGTATTTTTAGATAAAATATTTGCTTTTACAGAAATATCACCGGACTCGGTTAATGTTGAAGAAACATAAAGCAGGTTAATAAGTATGTATCTTAATTTCTGCTCATCCAAATTAATCGGTTTGTTCAAACCGTTTTCAACTTCATAAATAAATTTTACTTTTTGATTGTTGATCTTCGTTTTGAACAGATTTATTGTTTCTTCAATCAAATTTGACAGCACTATTTTTTTCTGATTTTTAGTCAGATTTTTTGATTCAACTTTTGCAAGTTCGGTTAAATCGTTGATATTCAATAAAATGTTTTGTGCATTTTTCTTGGCATTGGAAGAATATTCAAAATTTGGAGTTGATTGATTTTCTTCAGCCAATAAAGATACATATCCAATAATAGAATTAGCGATTGATCTTAATTCATACGAAGTATCGGCAACAATTTTAGAAAAATTGGAAGCGGCAATCGGCATTTCGTTACCGCGGCTCTGAAACCATATCAATATATATGGATAAAGCAACCTAAGTACATTGTCGATAAAATCTTTATCGGTTTTAGTGAAAGAATTCTTTTTTGCAAATTTTACAATTAGTTTAATAGTTGGTGATACAATTATTAACGCGCATGTTTCAAATATCATAAACTCGGAAATTTGTATCTGGCAATTTGCATCGTAGTGGAAAGAGAAATTTGTAGTCTCGGAAAATAACGGGCATTGATTGCAGAGAACCGAATTACCTTTAATTAAATTCTTTTTAGCGCTTAATGTTTTACCAAGAACAGTAAGAGTATTATCATTATTAAGGGAAAAAATAACAGAGGCGTCTAGCTGTAAAAAATTTGAAAGGAAACTGCAAACTTCATCGGGAAAATCATCATTTCCTCTTTTAGAAAATTCGAAGAGTTCATTTAGTTTGGAAACTAATTCATTCTGAACACCAGTGAGCATATGGTACTTCCACAAAAAGTGATTTTAACGTGGAAAAGATAAACAATAATAGAAATAGTTGAAACAAGCAGAGTATAAAATTACTCTGCTGTTCCGTTATTGTCATAAATTATCAACAAAATAATTTGTGATTTTCGTGTAAAGATGAAGAGCATCTTTACCGCCAACGCCGTGCCCGTGGCCGATGTATGGATAATAATCCAACGGTTTGTTAAGATTTGCCGCAGCTTTCGCGAAAGATAGTGTGTTCTGCCAAACAACAGTAGGGTCGGATGTGCCGTGAACAAGAAGCAATTTGCCGTTTAGATTTTGGACATAATTTAATAAACCGGCTTCTTTATAACCTTCAGGATTTGATTGCGGGGTATCCATATATCTTTCGGTGTACATAACTTCGTAGTATTTCCAATCAATTACAGCACCGCCGCAAGCGCCGACTTTAAAAGCATCATTAGTTCGAAGCATTAAAGATGTCGTCATAAATCCGCCGTAACTCCAGCCGTAAACGCCAAAACGATTTGCATCAATATAGGGCAGCGTCTTTAAATAATTTACACCAGTCATTTGATCTTTGATTTCTAAAGTGCCTAATTGTCTGAAAGTAGCTTGTTCAAATTCAAGTCCGCGATTTGCCGAGCCGCGGTTATCGAGTGTAAAAACTATATATCCTTTTTGAGCCATCATGTAGAACCAAAGAAAATATCTTCCATAACCGAAGCTGTTTGTAATTTGCTGATCATGCGGTCCGCCGTAAACATAAACTATAACAGGGTATTTTTTTGTCGAATCAAAATCCGGTGGAGTTATCATTCTGCAAAACAAATCAATGCCTTCGTCATTTTTTAAAGAAAAGATTTTAGAATTTCCGATACTGTATTCTTCATAAGGATTTGGAGCTGTTAAAATATTTTTAACAATATCTCCGTTTTTATTCAAGATGTTTATTGTACGCGGTATCGTTGTGCTGTTGTACGAATCTATATAAAAATCACGGTTGGTATTAGGTTTAACATTGTGTATGCCCTGTCCATTAGTAAGTTTTTGAATCTTACCGTTATCGATATTAATCTTATAAAAATGACGTTCAAGCGGAGTTTCTTTTGTAGTTGTTACAAAAATATTTTTACCGTTTTTATCAAATCCTGAAAACGATGTTACAATCCATTTGCCTTGTGTAACTTGTCGGATTAAATTTCCTTCGGTGTCGTAAAGATATAAATGATTAAATCCATCCCTCTGCGAGAACCATAAAAACTTATTTGATGAATTTGGTAGAAATGTTAAAGGATTTTGAGGTTCAACATATTTATCGCTTTTTTCTTCGAATAACGTTTTAATAGGTTCACCTGTTGAAACCTCATACTTTTTTAACTGAAGATGATTTTGATCTCTGTTCAGATGCGCAACATAAAAAT
>CAZRMG010000191.1:0-6112 GCA_964601095.1 uncultured Melioribacteraceae bacterium
TTGGCGCTGCCGATAGTTATGAAGCACGTTGCCGCAAATGTCATTATATCCCCGAATAAATTCTAAGGTTTAATATGGATTTTGTTTCTATACTTCGAGGCATTTTTGGATTATTTCTATTAATTGGAATAGCTTTCCTATTATCTAACAATAAGAAAAAAATTAATTGGCGTTTAGTAGGAACCGGACTTTTCATACAAATAATTTTTGCAATACTTATAATCAAAGGCGATGAGCTTGGAAACTGGTTTGCACCGCTCGGCTGGCCTAAAGAATTTTTCAGATTCATCAGCAGCTTCTTTGTTTTAATACTTCACTTTACATCCGAAGGCGCGAAATTTGTTTTTGGTAATTTAGGACTCGGTCCGGGCAACCCGGAAAGCATAGGAACATTTTTTGCATTTCAAGTTTTACCCACAATAATCTTCTTTTCCAGTCTTATGTCTGTGTTGTATTATCTCGGCATTATGCAAAAGATTGTTCAAGGTATGGCTTGGTTCATGGCGCGTTTAATGGGAACAAGCGGTGCCGAATCACTTTCATGTACGGCTAATATTTTTGTGGGACAAACAGAAGCACCGTTGATGATTAAACCATACTTAAAAGGAATGACACAAAGCGAACTGTTAACAGTGATGGTTGGCGGAATGGCTACTATTGCAGGCGGAGTGATGGCAGCGTATATTCAAATACTCGGAAGCGCTTTTGCACAAGTTAACAATATACCACTTCACGATGCGCAGCTTTTATTTGCAACGCATCTCCTTGGTGCGAGCGTTATGGCTGCACCTGCTGCAATGTTAATTTCAAAAATAATTTTTCCAGAAGTTGAAGAGTCCGAAACAAAAGGTAAGGTTAAAGTTGATGTTGAAAAAAATGCGTCGAACATAATTGAAGCAGCCGCTGTGGGTGCGGGTGAAGGTTTGACATTGGTTCTTAATGTTGCCGCAATGCTTATAGCTTTCATAGCATTAATTGCTCTTATAAATTATTTCCTCGGATGGGTCGGTGATGTGTTTGGATTTAATCAATATTTAAACTCTACTCTCGGCGCACCTTTAAGTTTGCAGCTAATCTTCGGTTCGGTTTTGCAATTCCTTGCCTTTGGAATTGGCGTTCCGTGGGAAAGCGCTTATCAATTCGGAAGTTTAATTGGAACCAAGGTTGTACTTAATGAATTTGTTGCATATATGGACCTCGGCAATTTGATGCAAGTTAAATCTATTGTTAATGAAAAAGCTATTTTGATGTTAACCTATGCATTATGCGGGTTTGCTAATTTTAGTTCTATTGCAATTCTGATTGGCGGAATTTCTCCATTAGCACCTAACAAAAGAGCCGATTTAGCAAAACTCGGCATTCGAGCTTTAATAGGCGGAACCTTGGCTACATTAATGACCGCAACATTGGCAGGAATATTATTCTGATGTTAAATCTTAACGATAAATATAGAAAGACTTACGAAGTACTCGCAAAACAAATTCCGTTTGAACCGGAGATTTGCATAGTGCTCGGCAGCGGTTTGGGAGATTTTGCAGATAAAGTTGAAACTGTAAAATCAATTCCAACCTCATCTCTTCCACATTATCCGGCTTCAACAGTTCAGGGACATCAAGGATATCTTCACCTTTCAAAATACAAAGAGAAAAAACTTTTAATTGTTCAGGGTAGAATTCACTTTTACGAAGAATATTCTCTTTCACAATGCGTATTGCCTGTTCATCTTGCAAAAAAATTGAATTGCCAAACTATAATTTTAACAAATGCCGCGGGAGGTGTGAATACAAATTTTTCTCCCGGAGATTTGATGCTCGCTTCTTCATTCAATTCAATAAATATTAAAAAAGAACTTTCGGAATTGATTGGTTTAACTTCATTCGAACATCGAAATAATTTTCTGAATTTCCCTTCAAAAGAAATAAATGATAAGATTAAAACAGCGGCGCTCGAAGAAAGAATTCAATTGAAAGAAGGTGTTTATTGGTTCTCTAAAGGACCGACTTACGAAACTCCTGCCGAAGTACAAATGGTTAAGAATTTCGGCGGTGATGCTGTCGGTATGTCAACTGTTCACGAAGCGATTTATGCATCTGTAATCGGTTTAAAAGTTTCATCTATTTCATGTATTACAAATTTTGCTGCCGGATTATCTCCACAAAAACTTTCACACAACGAAGTTATGGAAACTGCAGAACGCGTAAAAAATAATTTTGAAAGATTGGTAAAGAAAAGTATTGAGTTGATTTAAAAAGCTAAGAGTTATACTAATTTCACATCTTTAATGAAAGCATTGCTGCGGTAGATACAATTGCTGTTTCAGATCTCAAACGATTATCCGTTAATTTAACTCTACACTCTTCACTCCCGACTTTCTGCGAGGCAAGCTCCACTCTACACTCTTCATTTGTTAATCCTCCTTCGGGGCCGAAGATAAAGTAGCATTGAGTAGTGAGTAGTGAGTATTCAGATTTAAGGAAATCATCAAAAGAAACTTCGGAGTTCTGTTCGAAAATTATTTTTTTCCCATCAAGTTTCATCAATTCATAATAATTTTTAACATAACTAATTTTGGGCAGCCACGCACGTAAAGATTGTTTCATTGCTGCAATCAAATGCTTTTCCCATTTATCTGTTTTATCACCTTTCGCAATTGTTCTTTCTGATTCGAAAACGATAAATTTTGCAATACCAAGTTCAACACATTTTTCCAAAGCAAAATCAAAACGGTCGGAGCTTTTCAACCGGGGGATGCAAAACGTAACATTCTCAAGTTTGTTGGGAAATTTGAATTCTTCTACTATTCTTGAAGCAATTATTTTTTTATCAACTTGTTCAATGATTGTTTTATAAATCGAACCCTTTCCGTTTGTAATGAATATTTCATCATTTAATTTATGGCGCATCACATCTTTAACATGATGGTATTCTTCACCTGTAACTTTGATTAAATTGTTTTCAATCTTCTCAGGTGAATAATAAAGTTCGATATCAGAAAGCGAGACCTGTTCCAATTAAAAATTCTCCCCTGCCTTTGTTGCCGAAAGCGTATTCAAAGCGAACAGCGTTATACGGTAAAAATAAAATTGCTATTCCCACACCGTAACCTGCGTAAAAATCTTTTATTTTGAAATGGTAATCATTGTTGAAAGCATGGCCGGCATCGGTGAAAGCAGTTATAAAAACTCCTATGCGGGCCGAGGTTAAACTTTGCGGAAGCAGCGGAAGTTTGATGCTGAAATCAAAATCCTTAATAACAGGGTAACTAATTTCGAACGAAGATATTACAAAATTGTTGCCTTCGCGTTTATCCAAACTGTGCCCGCGGACGGTTTCATCATAACCGAGATAAGAAAAATCATAAAACGGTACAAGTCTGCCAGATGTATGCCTAAATGCCAGACGCCATCGCGTGCTTAATTCTCCCAATACTTTTTCATGCTGCCTATAATCAGCGGCCATCACATTATAATTCACACCGTTAATGCCAAATCCTTTATGCATAAACATTGCGCTCGCATAAATTCCGCTTTGCGCAAATTGTTTTAAATCCCGCGAGTCGTATGAATAACCTCCGCCAAAAGAAATTGTTCTGTCTATTCTTTTACTTGATGCAGTCAAACCCGAAAAATAATTCCCGGTTTTGGGTTCGATATAATCAAACGATGCCGATAACGACAATAGATTGAATGGATCCAATCTTTTATACAAATTGATGAAACCAGAATAAAATCTATTCTTATAATTTTCGCCGTTCAATAATTCGGCGTTGGAGTTTTTATTATTTGCATTCGTAAAAGATAAACCGGTTGTAAAACCCAACGCTTCGTCATAAATAAAAGCCGGATTATCATACATAACAGCAAAGAACGGATCGTATCCTAAACTCACCACAAAGCCGATGTTATCGTTTCTTCCCCTAAAATTTTTATATAAAAAACTTATCCCATAAGAATATGTATCGGTTGATTTATCAGCGCGGTTAATAAACGGAATAGGATAAATATACCAGCTTTCGCTTACTTCAATATCCACAAAATTTAAGCTGTCTTTTTCAACACTATTTATTTCAACTTTTGTGAAAAGGTTTAGCGAAAAAACTCTATCGCGGTTGAATTTCAAAAGCGAAGCAGAAACAGAATCACCTTCTTTAAAAGTTAATTCGCGGAGAATTATAAAATCTTCTGTTTTATCATTGCCGGAAATTTTTATAGAATCAACAAGAAATTTTTCTTCATTTATTATAGAAGAAAAATTTGGGGCAGGTTGAGCTTGTGTTTTAATGAAAGCAAACAGCACAAGTATAATTATATATTGGAAATAATTTTTAATCATTTAGTGAAGGCAGTGAAATGTTATCAATTACGAAAATTCTTTGTAAGAGAATAATAAACGGCTATGCATTTATCCTGCAATACTTCAATCCCATTATCTAAAGCGGGTTTAACAGCTTCATCATTACGTATTCCTTGTTGAAGCCACAGAACTTTCGGTTTAACGGCTAAAACATCTTCAATAATTCCCGGGATATCTTCCGAACGGCGGAATACATTAACAATATCAACTTTGAATGGAATATCAGTCAACTTTGAATAAATTTTAAATCCATTTACTTTTTCCGAATTAAATGACGGATTTACACCGACAACATTGTATCCTTTCTTTGCAAGAAAATCAGCAATCTCGCGACTTGTTTTATTCGGTTGTCTTGAAATTCCAACCACAGCAATCGTCTTTGCTTCAGATAATATTTTACTAATATGTATTAATTCATCATTCATATTTATTCAAGCCCGCGTATTAATTTTGCGGGCTATTTTTTTTTGCTATTATTTTATAGTTTCTTCATATTCAATTACGGGAATACAACTGCAAACTAAATTTCTATCCCCGTATGCATTATTAACTCTTCCTACGCTCGGCCAGAATTTATTTTCTTTAACGTAAGGAATCGGGAATACCGCTTTTTCGCGCGTGTATTTATGATTCCATTCATCCTTTATTACATACTCGGCTGTATGCGGAGAGTTTTTCAAGGCATTATCAACTTTATCCGAAATGCCTTTTTCAATTTCTTCAATTTCTTTTCTTATTGAAATTAAAACATCGCAAAATCTATTAAGTTCATTTAACGACTCGCTTTCAGTCGGTTCCACCATTAAAGTTCCGGGAACAGGGAATGAAACCGTCGGTGCGTGATAGCCGTAATCCATCAAACGTTTTGCAATATCTTCAACTTCGATACCGGCACTTTGTTTGAAACCGCGTGTATCAAAAATTAATTCGTGCGCAACAAATCCGTTTTTTCCTGAATAAAGTACAGGATAAAACTCTGATAATCTTGCTTTCAAATAATTTGCATTAAGAATTGCCGCTTTTGTTGAATACGTTAAACCTTCTTCTCCAAGCATTTTTATATATGCATAGGAAATTATTAGTATGCTGGCGCTTCCCCACGGAGCTGCAGAAATTGCAGATATAGCTTTTTCGCCGCCGACTTTTACAACCGGGTGACCCGGTAAAAAAGGAGTTAAGTGTTTTGCGACTGCAATCGGTCCCATGCCGGGTCCGCCGCCGCCGTGCGGTATTGCAAAAGTTTTATGAAGGTTAAGATGACATACATCCGCACCAATCAAACCGGGATTAGTTAAACCGACTTGCGCATTCATGTTAGCACCGTCCATGTAAACCAATCCGCCGTTATCATGTATGATTTTGCATATTTCAATTATTGCTTCTTCAAAAACTCCATGAGTAGATGGATAAGTAACCATAAGAGCAGATAAAGTTTCTTTGTATTGCTCTGCTTTCGATTTCAAATCATCCACATCAATATTACCTTTTTCATCGCACTTTACAACAACAACTTTGTATCCGGCCATAACAGCACTTGCGGGATTAGTTCCGTGTGCCGAAGAAGGTATTAATACAATATTACGTTTTGAATCTCCCCTATTTATATGATATGCACGGATAACCATCAAGCCGGAATACTCGCCTTGAGCACCGGAATTCGGTTGAAGAGAAACAGAATCAAATCCTGTTATTTTTGAAAGATCACTTTCCAATTCTCTAAATAATTTTTGGTAACCTTTCGCTTGTTCAAGCGGAGCAA
>CAZRMG010000192.1:0-6107 GCA_964601095.1 uncultured Melioribacteraceae bacterium
CCCCACGGCAGACCGATTGTTATTAAGATTCCGATTGAAGAACTCGACAGAAGATTTGGAAGAACTTCTTAATCTTATTTGTATTTCATAACAAAAAACGAAAGCGAGGCAAAATGTTTTCTGAAGATTATAAGAAAGCAAAGGACGCCTATTTAAATAAATTGAAAGCAGCAAATGAATCCGGGACGAAGTTTACAACAGTTTCGGGACAGGCAATTAAACCGCTTTATTCACCGGATGATATTGATGAAAAAAAAATTTTAACAGATATCGGTTTCCCCGGCGAATATCCGTACACGCGCGGAATTCATGCAAACGGTTATCGCGGAAAAATTTGGACCAAACGGCAGTTCGCAGGATTCGGCACCCCGGAGGATACAAACGAGCGTTTTAAATATTTATTGGAACACGGACAAACAGGTTTATCCGTAGCTTTTGATTTACCAACATTAATGGGCTGCGATGCCGATGCCGAAATTAGTGAAGGCGAAGTTGGAATTTGCGGTGTTTCTGTTTCATCATTAGTGGATATGGAGGTTTTGTTCAAAGATATTCCTTTGGATAAAGTATCAACATCCATGACAATTAATTCTCCCGCTGCAATGATTTTTGCTTTCTATCTTTCAATCGCAAAAAGGCAGGATGTTGGCTTTGATAAATTACGCGGTACATTACAAAACGACATTTTAAAAGAATACATAGCACAAAAAGAATATATTTTCCCGCCGAATCATTCGATGAGAATAATAACAGATATGATTGAATACTGTACAAATGAAGTACCGCAATGGAATCCTGTTTCTATAAGCGGTTATCATATTCGCGAAGCGGGTTCAACGGCTGTGCAGGAATTGGCTTACACTCTTGCAGATGGATTTGCTTATATCGAAGCTTGTTTGGAAAGGGGAATGGATATTGATTCATTCGCACCAAGGTTATCTTTTTTCTTTAATTCACACCTGGATTTTTTTGAAGAGATTGCAAAGTTTAGAGCAGCGCGCAGAATTTATGCAAAACGTATGCGTGAAAAATATGGTGCAAAAAATCCGCGTTCTTGGTGGATGCGCTTTCATACTCAGACTGCAGGATGTACTTTAACCGCACAACAGCCGGAAAATAATATTATCCGCACAGCATTTCAGGCTATGGCGGCGGTGATGGGCGGAACTCAATCTTTGCATACAAATTCAATGGATGAAACTTTGGCGTTGCCGAGTGAGAAAGCGGTTAAAATCGCATTACGAACACAGCAATTGCTCGCTTTCGAAACCGGTGTGATTAACACTGTCGATCCTCTTGGCGGCAGTTATTTTGTGGAATCGTTAACTAATAAAATGGAAGAAGAAGCGAATAAAATTTTTAACGAAATCGATGCGCTCGGCGGTGTAATAAACGGAATTGAAGCGGGATATTTTCAAAAAGAAATTGCAAACGCATCGTACAAATACCAAATTGAATTAGAGAGGAAAGAAAAAATTATTGTTGGTGTGAATGATTTTGTTGAAGAGGACAGTAAAATTGAAATACCAATTCTCCAAATTTCACCCGAAGTTGAAATTCACCAAAAGAAACGTTTGGCGGAATTAAAAATGAGCAGGAACGGTGCATTGATCGAAGATAGTCTGCGAAAGATCGGTGAAGCCGCCGTCGACGGGAAAAATATTATGCCTGTTTTAATTAACGCGGCAGATAATTATGTTTCGCTCGGTGAAATGGTGGATGAATTAAAAAAACATTTTGGCATATATGAGGAATCGGTCGTTTTCTAAAATAGTATCATATCTAAAATTACTTCGTGTAACAAACTGGCTTAAAAATGTTTTTGTTTTTGTGCCGGTTGTTTTTTCAAAACATATTTTTGATGAAAGCTATTTCACGGAAGCCGTAATGGCTTTCATTGCTTTTTCTGTCGCGTCAAGTTTGGTTTATGTTTTTAATGATTTGATTGATATAGAAAAAGATAAAATCCATCCTTCGAAAAGAAAAAGACCTTTGGCAAGCGGCAGAATTGCAAAAAACAGCGCTGTCATTTTGCTTGTTGTACTTTTAATTGCAACAATCCTTTTTAGTTTAAGATTCGAAAAATCTTTTACTTTGCTTCTTTGGACTTATATTGTACTTAATTTCTTTTACACAATGTGGTTAAAAGAAGTAGTGATTGTAGATATCTTTTGCATTGCGTTCGGTTTTATGCTAAGGGTTTTCAGCGGCGCCTTTGCAGTTGATGTTTACATTTCAAATTGGCTTATTTTAACAACAATATTTATTTCACTCTTTCTTGCAGTTATGAAGCGCCGTGTCGAAATTGCCGGCGGGTCGCAAGCAATTGAGCAAAGAATGGTATTAAAAGATTATACTCTTAATTTCATTGATCAAATTTCAGCTATAACCGCGGGTGGAGTAATAATTTGTTATGCACTTTACACAGTGTCTGAAAAAACTGTAATGCAATTCGGCAGCGAGGCACTTGTGTTTACTACAATTTTTGTAATCTATGGTATCTTTAGATACATGTACCTTGTTTATAAAAAAGATAAAGGTGAAAATGTAACGGAAGTTTTAATATCGGACTGGCCAATGATTATAAACGCATTTCTGTTTGTTGCGGTGGCAGTATATATAATTTATTTTTGAATTGTGAACTCAGGATTTTATAAATGATAATTAACGACATTATTGTATTGGTTGTTTTATTAATGCTAAGCGGATTTTTTTCATCTTCAGAAATTGCTTTTGTTGTGGCAAATAAAATTAAGATTGAACTGCGGGCGCGTAAAAAGAATATTTATGCTCAAAGTGCGCAATATTTTCTTCAGCACCCTGATAATTTCTTTTCAACACTTCTGTTTTCAAACAACATTGTTAATATTGCTTTTGCTTCACTAATATCGGTTTTTCTTATTCAGCATTTTAATTTAGCAGAATTTGAAATACTCATAATATCAACAACTCTGATTTTATTGTTCGGCGAATTAATCCCAAAATACCTTGGCAGGGAACTGGCTGATGATCTTGTTTTGATTTCCTCAATCCCGTTGAGGATATTGAATTTTATTCTTTATCCTTTCGTAAAAGTAACATCAAAAATTTCGGGTTTAATAAACAAAAAATCACAAAGAGAAGAAGTAGAAATATTCCAAACGTTCGATAAAGAAGACCTGCAGAATTTGATAGAAGAAAGTTCCGAAGCGGGAAAAATGGATGAAGAACAATCGGATATTATTGGCAAAGTAATTGAAATCCGCGACCAGCGTGTTTATGAAGCATTTACACCGCGTACTGATATTGCAGGCGTTGAAATCTCGGCTACTGTTGAAGAGGTATCGCAAAAATTTATTGAATCCGGTTACTCTAAATTAATCGTTTATGAAGACAATTTAGATAACATTAGGGGCATAATTCTTTTAAAAGATTTGTTCACAAAACCTGCCGATTTAAGATCGATGATGCGGGATGTTGTGTTTGTACCCGACACAAAAAAAAGTTTGGAAATGCTGAATGAGTTTTTAAAAAAGCAGTTCTCGCTTGCAGTTGTTGTTGATGAGTTCGGCGGAACTGCAGGAATAATTACTATTGAGGACTTGATTGAAGAATTGTTCGGCGAAATTAGAGACGAATACGACATTGAAGAAAATGTGGTTAGGAAAATTGATGCAAATAATTTTATCCTAAGCGGTAAGGTAGAAATAGATTATTTAATAGATGAATTCGATTTACTTTTTGAAGAAGGCGACTACGAAACAATAGCCGGTTTTATAACTTATAAACTCGGCAGAATCCCGGTTAAAGGAGAATCCTTCAAAATTGATCATTACTCTGTGCAGATATTAAAGTCCGATAAAACTAAAATTGACCTCGTAAAATTATCAGTGCTAACTGAACTGCTCGATTGATTTCTGCGTTTCATCTTACAACACAAAACTTTTAAAGGGAAAAAATGGGAGTACTATCTTCTTTTTTAAGCGGGAATAATGTTAAAAACATAAATGCGGATTTATTTGAAGAAAAAATTAAAAGCGACATAAATGCAGTAATTATTGATGTACGTACACACGAAGAATATCGGAGTGCGCGGATTCCAAATTCCGTTTTGATGGATATTTACTCAACTAATTTCTTTGATAAGATTGAAAAACTTGATCGTTCCAAATCATATTATGTTTATTGCCACAGCGGGGCAAGGAGTTATTCTGCCGCAGGAGAGATGATGAAAATTGGTTTTGAGAATGTGTATAATTTGGCCGAAGGGATAATAAGTTGGAACGGCGAAATTGAAAGATGATAATTTAATATCAAGTGCAATGGTCATATTCGACGGACTTTGCAACTTGTGCTCATCTTTGGTTTCTTTTTTAATAAAGATTGATAAATATGAAAGACTTGCTTTTGTACCTTTTCAAAATGATGAGTATCAAAATCTAATAAAAAAATTCCCGGTGTTTAAAGAAAACCCTAAAACGGTGATTTTGCTATATGAGAATAGAATTTACGAAAGAGCAGAGGCAATACTAAAAATATTCAAATTGCTTGGCTTCCCTTGGAAATTATTTTGTGTTGTGGAAATCCTTCCGAATAGAATTTTAGATTCAATCTATAATTTAATTGCAGTAAAAAGGTACTCTTTATTTGGCAAACGGAAACAGTGTTTTATACCAATCAAGAAGCTGAAATAATACTTTTTGTTGTTGAATCGAGGCGGCTTATTAATGGAGAATGTTCTCGATTTGCATTATCTTTAGCATCAAATTTCCAAGAAATGTATTGTTAAATTTTACTGTTCATCATAAAGATAAAAATTCCAAAGCGAGAGTTTGCGAAATTGAAACTGCCCACGGCATCATTCAAACGCCAATTTTTATGCCGGTGGGAACGCAGGGCAGTGTTAAGGCAATTACTCAAAGAGTTCTCAATGTAGAAGTAAATGCCGAAATTGTTCTTTCTAATACTTATCATTTGTACCTTAGACCGGGTACAAAAATTTTAGAGCAGGCAGGCGGGCTTCATAAATTTATGAATTGGAGCAGACCTATTTTAACGGACAGCGGCGGTTTCCAAGTTTACAGTCTTTCGGAATTGAGAAAATTGAAACACGACGGTGTTGAGTTTCGTTCACATCTCGACGGCTCCAAACATTTTTTTTCTCCTCAAAAAGTTATCGAGATTCAACGAAGTATCGGCTCCGATATTATTATGCCGCTTGACGAATGCACACCGTTTCCGTGCGAGTTTGATTATGCGAAAAAATCAAAAGAGCTAACTTCCAAATGGGCGGTTCTGAATAAAGAAGCTTTTGAAAACACAAAACCGCTTTACGGTCATGAGCAATTTCTATTTGGCATAATTCAAGGAAGTGTTTATAAAGAACTGCGCGAAAGTTCGGCAATCGATTTGGCTAAACTTGATTTCGATGGTTACGCTATTGGAGGTTTGGCCGTCGGCGAACCGGTTGACATGATGTACGATCTTGTTGATTTCACAACCGATTTTATGCCGCACGATAAACCGCGATATTTAATGGGAGTCGGAAGACCCGAAAATATTTTGGAGGCAATTGCTCGCGGCATTGATATGTTTGATTGTGTTATGCCTACCCGCAACGCGCGTAATGCATATCTTTTTACATCGCAGGGAATTGTATCGATGAGAAACGCGGCATATAAAGATGATTTTACGCCGCTCGATCCTGAATGCGGTTGTTATACATGCAAAAATTTTTCGAAAGCTTATTTGCGCCACTTGTTTAATGCAAGGGAAATACTTGCGCTGGAATTAGCAACAATTCACAATTTAACTTTTTATCTTGATCTTGTTCGTGAAGCGCGTAAAAGAATTTTGGATGGTACTTTTATCGATTGGAAAAATAATTTTATCAAAATAATTTCTATAAATGTTCAAACCAACAAGGAGTAATAAATGGATCTATTATTAGCAATGGCACCTCCGGCAGACGGGCAAGGCGGCGGAGGAGGCATGATAGGCACTTTGATTATGTTCGGCGCTATCTTTGCAATTTTTTATTTTATGATTATTCGTCCACAGCAAAAACGAGCTAAAGAACGCGAAAAATTATTATCTGCCGTTGAAAAAGGCGATAAAGTTGTTTTAAG
>CAZRMG010000193.1:0-6072 GCA_964601095.1 uncultured Melioribacteraceae bacterium
TTAATTCTAAAAAATATTTTAGATTATTTTTACTCATAACGCTGGAATTGTTTTTTTTTCTACATACAAAATAGTATTATTTTTACAAGCAGAATACACAATCGGATAAAACGGAGACAAAGTGAAAAAAATATACATAGCAGTTTTTCTTTTATTTAGTTTTATAAATGTATATCCTCAATCGGCGAATGAGAATAACCGAATTAAATTTGATCCGCTTAGAGACCCATTTAAAGATTTGGAATTAGCAATTAAAGAAGCCAAGGAAACAAACCGCAGAATTATTTTGGATATCGGCGGCGAATGGTGTATCTGGTGTCATAGAATTGACGAATTCATAGAAGAGAACGAAGAATTAAAAAGTTTTATAAATGAAAAATTTATTGTTGTCAAAGTAAACTATAGTGAAGAAAACAAAAACGAAAAATTCTTTGCACAATATCCCAAAGTTGAGGGTTATCCGCATTTTTTTGTGTTGAGTAAAAAAGGAAAACTTTTACATTCGCAAAATACGGGTCTGCTTGAAAAGGAAAAATCCTACGACGTTGAAAAGTTCATGAAATTTTTGAAAAAATGGGCTGCAAAAAAATAATTGTACGTAAGTGAACAGAACAAAAGTTGTAAACGAAAAAAGATCGTTGAAAAAGATTTGAACGCGGATTCCGCAGATCGTTTATGATTTACACAGATAAGGAATGTATTTGTATAATTCACAGTAAATACAAGCAAAAAACTAAAATTCTATAAAGATGAAGGACCGCGAATAATTCTTGCCGGGAATTTTAACAAAGCTCCAATTAATTCTAAAACGCCGTCAACGGCAATACCGACAATTCTGAAGGGTAGAAGCAGCAGCCAAAGCACAGGATAAAGTACAATAGCTGCTATAGCCAATGGCCAGCATAATAAAAAGAGTATAAGCCAAACTAAAAACTTCGTCATTTATATTCCCCCCACGAGAATTGTTTTGGTTTTTTAGACGCGGAAATGTAAAAATATGTTGCTTAAAAAAAGATGCATTTTTTTAGGCCTCATATTTCGTGTTTTATTTTTTGAAGAAAAATTAGACGGGTTTAATTCCAGAAGCAGCGTAAAAATGTAATTTAATTTCGAAATGTGATTCTTTCCCAACTGCTTCTGATTTCTCAATGTCCGACTTTATTTTATCAATTCCTTTTCTATATTCTTCATCGGAAAGCAATGCAAGCTGGGATGCGCCTTTCTTTGTTATGAAATGATCTTCAAGAAAATCCCTGCCCTTTTTAATTATATCAATTTTGTGAACTTGTTCGATTTTAATTGAACCATAACCGGAACAATTCATACTTGTTTTAATTTGCTCAAAAGTCGGAAAGCGGTTTATATCAATTTCATAAGTCCTTTTAAAATACTTGTACATATACCAGTTGTATTGGGATTCGCGTGGTTCGAGTCCAATAATTAATAGTCTGCCGCCAGGTTTTAAATATTGGAAGGAATCGTTAATGAATTTAAATGGGTTGCTAAAATGATGAATTGCATTAACAACGTATATCATATCGAAGGAAGATTTCTTGACAGGCAGATGCAGTGCGTCGGCGTTCAACAAATTTATTTTTGTACCGGAAATAAATTTGTTGCTTAACATACCCAATGAATAGTCTGCGCCAAATAAATTGCAGTCAAATCCATGTAGTTGATTAAGCCAATGAGAAGTCCCGCATCCAACTTCCAAAACATTCTTCGGTTTATAAGATTGAACTGTTTTTACAAGATATTTTTCAACGCCTTCAAGCGGGCTTTGTTTATATCTGTCATTATAAACGGGAGATATTTCATTGTAATTTACTTTATCAATCATTTTTACGGGTATTTATTGAAATAAATTTCACCCCATTTGTGCCCGTCTTTATATTCCCTGTAAACAATAAACGCTTCATCGTTATCTAATCTAATCCTAATATAATCGTAATAAGATTCAGGATAGTAAAATCGAAGTATTTTAGAACGTGCATTATGTTGGGGAGAATTATAATTGTTGCTGAAATGCAGATAAACCGAATAATTTCCATCCCTATCTGTTAATTTTATAAGACGTTCGCTTGTGTGCGGTTTTTCGCTGTTTCCGAAAATAGGATAGTATTTATCAACGGTAAAATTAATTTCAAGAGTAATTGATGCTGACGGGTAAGGGTCGTTTAATTGATATTGTTGTGCATTTAAAATAAAGGAAGATACAATTATGAATAAAAATATTTTCATGAGATGTAAATTTATTATGGACAAAATTAACACAACAACGGTTAATTAGAAAGATAATGATTTACAAAGCAAGAACGAGAACTAATTATTTGTTTCTTCCCAATCGGTGAGTTTCCCGTTTTTAAAAAAGAAAGTAACATCGCCGAAATACCATTGAGTAAAAACGCCCCATTTTTCAACATTCTTGTCAATCTTATCCGGGGTTCCCCAACTGGCGCGCAGCATTTTCTCTGTCATACCTTTCCAAATTTGTTTGTTGATAATCCTGTTTGCTTTTTCTTTGCCGAACTTTTTCTTGTATATAGAATTAATTTCTTCAAGTATGGAACTGATTTTCTCATCAAGTACATCGGAAATATTTTTCAAACTATCTATTTCATTTTTAAGCCGCTGCTTTTCCGAGAGAAATGATTTTTTATTTATCAGTAGTGAATCGCGCGTATTAATAAATGATTTAGAATCCAGGTTGTCAAATGATTGGGCAAAATTACAAAATGGTAAAAACAGAATAGTAAGCGATAGGAAAGATATTAATCGTATAATCATAAATGCACCTGTCAATAATTATAAAAAACCCCAGGCAATGCCTGGGGTGCAAGTAGTGGGAATAAGACCCTAATTGTTGTTAAAAATTTTTAGTGACGGGTTAAATATAATATTCTAATTAAAAAGAAAAAAGACTACCAGCGTTTTCCACCGCCTCTGTTGCCGCCGCCGAAACCGCCGCCTCTATTACCGCCTCCGCCGCGATGCCCGCCTCCGCCACCGCCGCGTTTGCTATCGGATTTTGGACGCGCTTCATTAACAACTATTTTTTTACCGTTTAATTCATAAGCGTTAAGTTCTTTTATCGCAGTTTCACCTTCGGATTTGTCGTTCATTTCTACAAACCCGAAACCTTTGGAATCGCCGCTGAACATGTCTTTAATAATCTTTGCACTCTTAACTTCACCGTATTTTTGAAAAAGTGATTCCAATTCTTTTTCGCTTGTTTCCTGCGCAAGATTGCCAACGTAAATATTCATTTTATACTCCTTTTAATAAATTACTTTTACCAGATTAATACAAAATAGTCGATTATATGAGTCCGCTCATTAGAATTGAAATCGAAATGTGAATGCGGAGAAAGTTTAATAATCTTTAAATGATTATTCTTATTACAAAGTTTTTAATCTCCGATTATAAAAAGATTAGAACCAATGTTCTCGTTATAAAAATATATAAAAAGAACTTGAAAAGCATGTACATAAAAATTACTTAAAGAAATTAAATAATATATTCCGATTACTAATGTGAATTTTCGGTAAAGCATGAATTATCTTCAATTCTTATGGTTTTTGTTCAATTATTATTTTTTGTGATAAATATCCCCACATATACGGCAGGATTATATTATTTTTGTATAAAATTTCGTAAATATTCTTAGAAAAAAGAAAATTCCATGAAAAATACATATACCATACTTAGTGTTGTAAAAAAGCATGATCTTGAAGCGACACAGGAAATCTTTGATAAAATAATTGCCAAATTTTACACCGAAAAGAAAGAAGACGTTTTAAAGGTCGGTACTCCTGCCCAGATTCCAAATCAATTCATGTTTGCACTTGAAGTGCCGGTAGAAAACGCGATAAAAGTTGTTAAAGAACTTACATACGAAGGTGTATCGGTTGTAAAGAATGAATCATTCATTAAAATAGCTGTTTATGAAGCTACAAATGAACTACAATCCGAGCAGACAAATAAAATTCAGCAATTAAAAAAGGAAGAATCGCTAAAACAGAAGTTGAGGAAAAAGGGAGACTACTCGGTTGAGGAGCTTATATATTTAAAAGATTGGCAACTGATGCTTGATATCGCGTTGGTGCAATCGCACGATAACATTGAAAAAAGCAGGAGAATAAAAGAGCTTTTGCCCGAAGTTCTTGATGAAGCAATTGAAAACGAAATACAACGTGACACAAAAAGTTTGGAAATAGCTAAAAGCAGCGTTGAAAGATTATTGCTAATTGCTGAAAACGAGACGCTTAAAAGATTGCATTTGTTGAATATTATGAAAAAAGCCGGTGAAGCGGTAATTGATATATGTAATCTTCACCCAAAAGAATTAATTGTTGAATTGTTATTCCTTGCCAACAGCAGAACAACAATTCCAATAATAAATGTTAAAGCTTTTTTGTGTTTTTACAAAGTTGTTAAGCAGGACTGTAAAAAGTACGAAGAGGAAATTACTGACGCAGTACGGCATCTTAACACTAGAGCATTGGATACTGTATATTTTTCTGCGGTTAATCTTAAGCCCGAAGAAAAGAAACTTTTTAACAGCGGGATAGAGTTTTTTAAAGAGAAAAGGAAATCTTTATAGATAATTCCCTTATAAATTTTTAATGCTTTGTTTTATACAGAGATCAATATATTTGGTCATAATTTAGTAATTGATATTTTGCTAAAATTCTACATACTATTTTTAATAGTAACCTATTCACGTAATGCACAATTAAAATTACGAACAAATCTCTTTCCCAATTCTGTTATATTAATTAGCTCAATTGAATTATTCGCATGTTCACGTTTATAATTGAAAAAGATTTTGATTTGATGGTAACACTCGGAATAATGCTTTAACCAAATTACAGCAGCAGTTATGGATTCACAATTTACACCGAGTTTGTGAGAATGTTAAACGTAAAATTAAATGTGGAATGCGAAATGGGCAAAGGAACAAAATTTACATTTACTATTCCATACAAGTACGATTACAACCAGGTGTTCGAATACTTAATGATTGAGATAAATGGTTAAAAAATTATTAACAGTTTTATTTTTCATATTTGCCGCGAATCACAATTGCCAGCCGTTACAACTTAAATCTTTCGCCGAAATTTTCGATAATATAAAAGCAGGCGCTGAAGTTAGAGTTGTTATTCATTACGGCAATTGCAAATTGTTCGTTGAAGGCAAAGAAGAAACCCCGCCGGAAGCTATAGGCGGAATGGAGTTGAAAACGTTTGAGTATTTCGGGAAAGGATCGATAAAAAATGATGCGGCTTTTATTTCGGCATCCGAAACAGTATTAATTTCTCATCCCAAGTACGGTTACGTTTATAATTATATAAAGATTAGAATTTACGATAACGATTCGGTTGAGATAATCGCGCGGTATCTGGATCCCAAATCGTATGAAGTTAAAATGGATGAAACCTTCCGCACAAAAATAAGCAATGGTAAAAACGAAGGCGCAGCATTTTTTTACTTGAATTAAAAATTAAAAGGAAGTTATGAACGCGGTTATATCGCAAAGGATAAAAGATTTAAGAGAGACATTACCCGGGATTTTACTCGAGAAACATTTCAGTAAAAAACCCGAACTTAAAATGAAGTACGGCGAGGAACAGGTAAAATTATATTTGGAAGACACTCGTTTCCATTTAAGTTATTTAGCCGAATCTATTTATGTTGACGAACCCGCGTTGTTTAACGAATATATCGTTTGGTTAAAAACATTTTTCGTGAACCTTCCCATTACAGAAGAAGAAATTGTAGATAACCTGGATATCTTAAGCGATACAATTGCGCAATATTTGCCGGCTGAAATGTCGGCTGTAACAACTAAATTTATTAAGGAAGGAATAGAAAAATACAAAAGCGAACCCGGTGTGCCTGACTCGTTTTTAGTGGGAACAAATCCATTAAAAGATAATGCAGAGGCATATCTAAAAAATTTGATTGGTGGCGATAAACAAGAAGCGTATAAAATAATTATGGATTTGGTGAATTCTGGTGTTTCGATAAAGGATATTTATTTAAATTTATTCCAGGTAACTCAAAAGGAAA
>CAZRMG010000194.1:0-6068 GCA_964601095.1 uncultured Melioribacteraceae bacterium
TTCCGGCAAACTAATTTCTATTTCTTTTACTTCATCTGATTTGTTTAATACTACTAAAATGCGCTGGTAAAAATCAGAACGTATAAAAGCATAAATTTCATCATCGGCAATTAGAGTATAAAAATCACCGTAACGCAAAGCTGAATTTTCATTACGGACATTCACAATTTTTTTGACTTCACTTAGCATTCCTTTTTCGTAAGCACTTAACTCATTTCCAAAGCGCATCATTCTCCTATTATCGGGATCGGATAATCCCGTCATTCCAAACTCGCTTCCGTAATAAATTACCGGCAACCCGGGAATTGAAAACATATATGCATAATACAGTTCTGCTTTTTTATAACTGTATGGATTTTTAACTTCGGGCGGATTAGCCCACCCTTCTTCAATAGCACTCCATTGATCAAGCGTTATCGCTCCGTCCGCATAAGCCATAAAACGGTTTTTATCGTGACTATCCATAATGTTACCCATAAGATGTAATGAACCGAAAACATCTAAGGTTTTATTCATTTCGTTATCCAAATCCTTGAAAGAACGTTTTGGATCAATGAATACTGCTTGAGCAACATTGTATAATTCAAAATTAAACTGGGCATTCAGTTGACCGTTGTTAACATAAGATCCGACTAAATCATAATTACCGAATGTTTCGCCAATTTGATAAACATTAGTGTTTGATTGTGTTTCAATTTCTTTTTTAATTTTTTTTGTTAGTCCTCGCCAAAAAATATTGGGAACATGTTTAACCGCATCATGGCGGAATCCATCGGCACCGGTTTCGTTTAACCACCAAATTGCATTGTCAGTCATAAAATTTAATGCATCAGTAGAATTCACAAAATCGAACGAAGGCAAATACGGTTCAAACCAAGTTGTTAATCTATGTTCATCCCATAAGCGAAGATTCAAACGTCCGTCGGGCAATTCGAGTTTACCAAACCAATCGCGGTGATTTTTGAAGTATGGATTTTCTTCATGCACATGATGCGAAACAAAATCCAACAAGACTTTAACTTTGTTGCTTTGCGCCGTTGATATTAAAGTTTTCAATTCGTTAAACGAACCGAATTTTTCTTCAACGTTATAAAAATCAATTGGCCAATAACCATGATACCCGGTGTACCATCTGCGCGGCGGCGGGTATTCTTTAAAAGCCCCGTTTGGATTATCGTTAACGGGTGAAAGCCACAAAGTATTTATGCCGAGCGAGTCGAAATATCCTTCGCTAATTTTTTGAGTTATGCCTGCAAAATCGCCGCCCATGTAATTTGCTTTCCATAAAACAGAATCGTGCTTTACAGGTGCATCGCTTTTCTTATTACCATTACTAAATCGGTCAATCATTAATGAATAAATTACACCGTCGTACCAGCTAAAAGTCTTCCCGTCTAAAGGTCTCCCGTTTTCAAGTGGGATCATTTGCAAGTTTGAATTCATACCTTCAACCGATATTACAACGCGCAGCATCTTTGAATCGCTTAGTTTCTCTTTGGATATAACAACTTTTATTGAATTTCCATCAATTACAATATTTCTATTTTCTACTCTATTGTTATCGATAAAAGCGAAAATGTTTGATTGTTCAATTCTTTTGCTGTTATCAGATTCGAAGTAAAATTTAAACCCGCGTGAATTCTGATTGTCATTATAAACCAACTTATGCAAAAATATTTTTCCCGTATGCGGATTTTTGATTTCAATTACAGAGTTGATTCCGCCAATTCCATTCGGTATTGTAAAAGGATTTTGTGAATCGAGAATTTCATTGCCGTCTGCATAAAACTTGTATTCATACTTGCCGGGTTCAAGTTTAATTGATGTTGAAAAAACTCCGTCTCCATCAGGGTCAGTCATTCTTAAATCATCACGGTTCCAGTTATTAAAACTTCCGAATAAAAAAACCGAGTTATAGTTCTTATCTGATTTGAAAACAAACTTATGCTTAATTAGTCTTTTAACATAAACGGGAATCGAAAATGTATTTTTATTCAAGCAGAAATCAAGAATTGTAATTCCTTCAAAACCGGGATCGGTTTTTAAAATCAACATCAAGTTTTCTTTATCATACTCTAATTTCAGCTTTGAATTTTCACCAAAATCCAAATCATAGTTTTCCGAGTAAAACAAATCAGAGACAACAATTGTATCCGGTTGACCTGCAATCAATTTGATTGGCGCAATTATATCTTTAATATCTTTTGATTGAGCAAAAGAACTTGATATGAATAAAAAAGATAAAATAACGACGGCAGTTATAAATTTTGTTTTTATAAACATTTTCGTTTCGCTGATATACTAAAATTAATATTTAACTTGTCCATTAAGTCCTTTTCAAGAGAATAGAACACAGATAATTATGATCATTTATGATTGTCACAGATTAATTATTATCATAGTAAATCATAACCATCATAAAAACTCGCCTCGCTAAAGACGCACTACCTCGCTTTACAATTGAGGCAAGGCGGGAGTCGTAGCGGGTCAGTGATCTATTTATTTTCTTAAGTCTTTATTCATCCTTAACAAAGAACCAAATCACTGCGGAAACAGCGAGAGAAAAAGCGCTGATAATAAATATCAAACTTTTATCCGCCGCCGCGCTTACCGCCTGCCCAACACCAAAACTCGCTACAAGCTGCGGAAGAACTACGGCAAGATTAAATAGTCCCATGAATAAACCCATTTTTGACTGATCAACTTTTTGAGACATGATTGCAAAAGGTAGACTGATTGTTGCCGCCCAGCCGATTCCGAGCAATGCCATTATTATATAGATTACAAATGGTTGAAAACCGAAAAATAACATTAACGCATAAGCTATTGCCATACTTGTAATACAATAAGCATGCGTTCGTACTCTGCCTATTTTGCGGGTTATCGGTTCGAGAATAAAAGCCGGAAGAACAGCGCCGACGGCATTTAAAATCAAAAAACTAATTGAAACTATTCTGCCCATTTCGATTTGTATATTGCTTGCTATTTCGCTGCCGGACGGATAATCATAAACTTTATATTGAACATACGCGAACATATAAACAAACATTGTTTGAATACCTATCCAGGTAAATGAGTGCGCTGCAAGAACTTTTTTAAACCCGATAATCCCAGCATCGTGCTTTGATTTTCCTTCGGTCTTTTGCAAAAGAACTTTGACAATAAAAAATATTGTAATGGCGAAACAAATTATCTCGGCGTAATAATTGTCAAACTTTATTTGAAGCAATCTCATCGTTAAAGCATAAACCGAATAAATAAAAAATCCCCACAGCGGTTGTATATAATTAATGATTTCAATCATAGAAGTTTTGGAATTGGATGATTTTTCTTTTTCATCTTCATCTCCGGCAAGCTGCTTTGGTTCTTCAATAAAAAACGGCGGGATGATTGATAAAATCAATACTAACCCAACACCAATAAAAATCAGGACATAATTATTCCACACAGCGCCGATTACATAAGCCAGCACTCCGAACGTACCGGATACTGTCTGCATCCATGTGTAACCTTTTGTTCTGTCTGTTCCTTCCTTGGTAACATCGGCAATAATTGAGCGGGTAGGATTAAAGCTTACGTTGATTGCAAGATCAAGTGTTAATGCAACTGCTATTGCTACACCGAGTATGCCGTCAAATCCCAAGGAGTTGGAAATAACATCAATATTGGGAAGAGCAAACAACATCATAGCCGCGAGGAAACCGCCGATAAAAATAAACGGGCGTCTTCTTCCATTCCATAACCATACTTTATCGCTAACAATTCCAACTATTACCTGTCCGAGAATTCCAGCAATAGGACCCGAAGCCCAAACCAAACCGACTTCATCGATGTTTAAATTATATTTTGTTGATAGTATCCAGCTTAGCGCCGAAATTTGAATCGACAATGCAAAGCCCATTGCAGTAGCAGGAAGACTCAATAAAGCAAAAAAGGTTTTTGTCATTCTCTTTTGAATGTTTAACACTATGCCTCCGCATGCTTTGTTATTTTATTTGATGGCAACTTATGAATTTCCGTAATAATAAAAAATCAGTAATATATATTAGCTTGAAACTCACATAAACACTACATAAGTTATTGACGTTAATAAATAAATCGGGTCATTTATTTATGAAAACCAGTACAATCGTATTTTTGATTTTTATAAGCTTAAATCTTTTTGCGCAAGATGTTGTAACAACAAATTTGCAATATCCAACACAAAACGATTCTATTATAATATACTTTGATGCAACAAAAGGAAATGCCGGGTTGAAAGATTTCACAGGCGATATTTATGCACATACTGGCGTTATTACAAATCTAAGCACAAGCGGGAGTGATTGGAAATATGTAATGGCTCCGTGGAATCAAAATTATAACGAGTTGAAACTTGTACGCGACAATGCAAATTTATACCACCTTGTTATCGGCAATCCAAGAAAATTTTACAGCGGCAATCATCAAAACTTGGGGTCGATTCCGTCGAACGAAAACATTTTAAAACTCGCTTTTGTTTTCCGCAGCGCTAACGGAAGTAAAGAAGGAAAGGATGTAGGCAACAAAGATATTTTCGTTCAACTTTATCAACCGGGATTCTCTGTAGTTATTAATACACCGCAGATCAATACTACATTTGGTCACCCGGATCGCTCGCCTATTTTTATTGATGAAAACGGCACTCAAAATATTTCGATAAACACTGTTGAACTCGGCACACAAACAAAATCCATTTCACTGTTCGTGAACCAAAATAAAGCTTCAGAGAGTTCAACAAATTCTCTTAGTTTTGATTTCATTGCTTCAAATTTTTCTGCATGGAAAAACAGTATAAAAGTTATAGCCGAGGATATTACCGGGATATTAGACACGGCGGAGTTTACAATTTTCAAAAACAAAACCCCGCATGATGAACCTCTGCCGGAAGGAAATCAAATAGGTATTAATTATGATGAAAATAACAACATAACTCTTGCACTTTTTGCACCACATAAAAAAAACATTTTCATAATTGGTGATTTCAACGGCTGGATGGTGGACACAAATTTTTATATGAACCGACACCAAGTTACACCAGACAGTGTTATTTGGTGGTGTAGAATTCCTCATTTATTAGCCGACCCACTTCCGGCTGAATATCGTTATCAATTCTTAATTGACGGAAATTTACGAATACAAGATCCGTATTCGGAAAAAATTCTTGATCCATGGAACGATTCCGATCCGGAATTACAAAAGGTTTACCCGGAATTAATTTCATATCCAACCGGAATGACAGAAGGAATTGTTTCTGTATTTCCGCTGATAAAGGAAAACTTTAATTGGTCTGTACAAAATTTCACGCGTCCGCAAAAAGAAGAACTTATCATTTATGAATTACTTTTACGTGATTTTGTATCAACACATTCATACAAAACTTTAATTGACACATTAAGCTATTTCAAAAAACTCGGCATCAACGCAATTGAATTGATGCCCATAAACGAATTTGAAGGAAACAACAGTTGGGGATATAACCCGATGATGTATTTTGCGCCGGATAAATATTACGGCTCTAAATATCAATTACAAGAATTTATAGATGCATGCCACCAAAACGGGATTGCAGTAATATTGGATGTTGTACTTAATCATTCTTACGGCTCAAGTCCCATGGTTAGAATGTACTGGGATGAAGCGAACAACCGCCCTGCTTCAAATAGCCCGTGGTACAACCAAGTTTCGCCTAATCAAAGTTACTCATGGGGATATGATTTTAACCATGAAAGCAATGCAACAAAATATTTTGTTGACCGCGTTACTTCTTTCTGGTTAAACGAATATAAAATTGACGGTTTCCGTTTTGATTTTACAAAAGGTTTTACAAACACACCCGGCGACGGTTGGAGTTATGATAACGCCAGGATAAACATATTGAAAAGAGTTGCAGATAAAATTTGGAGTACCTCGCCCAGTGCCTATGTAATTTTTGAACACCTCACCGAAAACTCCGAAGAAATAGAATTAGCAAATCATGGAATTATGTTATGGGGCAATCTTAATTACAATTATAACGAAGCTGCCATGGGCTGGCTGGACAATTCAAA
>CAZRMG010000195.1:0-6037 GCA_964601095.1 uncultured Melioribacteraceae bacterium
GGTTTTTACTTAGACCTGGCCCATACGGTTGCGGCGAATGGAATTTCGGCGGCCTTCCTCCATATCTGCTTAAAATACCTGATATAAAAGTACGGTGTTCCGATTCACGCTACATGCAAGCAGTTGAAAGATATTTTAAAGTTCTTGCGGATGTAGTAAAACCTTTCCTAATTACCAACGGCGGACCGATAATAATGGTCCAGGTAGAAAACGAATACGGCAGTTACGGAAACGATAAAGATTATATGAATGAACTGCGGAAGATTTTAGTGGAAAATGAAATTGATGTCCCGTTCTATACCGCCGATGGTCCAACACCTTTTATGCTTGAAGCAGGTACAATTGACTCTGCGGCAATAGGTCTCGACAGCGGCTACAGCCAAGCGGATTTTGATCTTGCTAAAAAACATAATCCCAACGTTCCAGTTTTCAGCAGCGAAACTTATCCCGGCTGGCTTACTCACTGGGGCGAAAAATGGTCACGACCCGATACATCCAATCTGATGCGCGAAGTAAGATTTTTGTTGGATACAAAAAAATCATTCAACTTTTATGTTTTGCACGGCGGAACAAACTTCGGTTTTACTGCCGGTGCAAATTCCGGCGGCAAAGGTTATGAACCTGATATTACAAGTTACGATTATGATGCTCCGATTAACGAACAGGGAAGACCAACTTATAAGTATTTAGCCATCCGCAATATCATGTTAAAGCATTTTAAAAATTTGCCGGAAATACCTGAACCTATTCCTGCAATGGAAATTCCCGAAATAAAAATGGAATTGTATTCAAGTATATGGGATAATCTTCCAAATCCTGTAAACTCCGTGCAGCCGAAAACAATGGAAATGTTTGACCAGAATGAAGGATTCATACTTTATAAAACAAAATTGATTGGGCACAAAAGCGGGAAATTACTGATTACAGATTTGCATGATTATGCAACAATTTTTCTGAACGGAAAATATATCGGTAAACTTGATAGACGCGAAGCAGAAAAAACAATTGAATTGCCGCCGTCGGATGTTGAATTCCCAGTCCTTGAAATTTTTGTTGAAGGCATGGGCAGAATTAATTTCGCCCAGGAATTGATAGACAGGAAAGGAATTACAGAAAGAGTATCGTTGAACGGGATGACTTTAATGAATTGGCAAGTTTATAATTTACCTTTTGATAGTAATTTTATTTCTAGAATAAAAAAAGCAATCCCTTCAAAGGATAGAAGCGGTTATTTCTTCAAAGGTGAATTTGAATTAGCAGAAGCAAAAGACACCTATTTGGATATGAGTAATTATAAAAAGGGTGTTGTATATGTGAATGGAAATAATCTTGGTACATATTGGGATATTGGTCCGCAAAAAAGATTATACTGCCCGGCACCGTGGCTTAAAAAAGGGAAGAATGAAATTATTGTTTTCGATCATCACCAAAAAGAAGCAAAAAGTATTTCGGGCAAAACTACTTTGGATGAATGAAAAAGTATTGTGCTTTTGCTCGTTAACGAATGAACAAAATTTTATCAAATAAATTGCTAATCTAAAAATTATGAGAACAGACAAAACAAGTAATTCCGGCGGCAATAATTATTTATTATCCATTTCCATTATCGGCATGTTGTTTTTTATTTTCGGATTCGTCACTTGGCTTAACGGTTCTTTAATACCGTTTCTAAAAATTGCATGTGAACTAAACCATACCGAAGCTTATCTTGTAACATTCGCTTTCTATATTTCATATACGGTTATGGCTGTGCCCATGTCGGCGGTTTTACAAAAAACCGGATACAAAAACGGGATGGTTATCGGTTTGTTAGCCATGACTGTGGGAACGCTGATTTTTATACCTGCCGCTCAAACAAGAATTTATGCTTTGTTTCTTGCGGGACTATTTGTGATGGGCGGCGGACTGACAATTCTGCAAACCGCTTCAAATCCATATATAGTAATTATTGGACCCAAAGAAAGTGCAGCAGTAAGAATCAGTTTTATGGGATTGGCAAATAAATTTGCAGGGATTTTAAGTCCGCTATTATTTACGGCACTAATACTGCACGGCATGGAAAAGTTCAGCGATGAAAATCTTCTATTAATGAACGAAGCACAAAAGGATGTTGCTTTCAATGAACTTGCATCGCGGTTGATATTTCCATACATCATTATGGCAGTAATTTTAATTCTGCTTGCGGCTATGATAAAATTTTCTCCACTTCCTGAAATTGAAACCGAAAGCGATGATGTAAATACAAAAGATGAAAAAAACAATAAAACAAATATTTTCCAATTTCCACAGTTAATACTCGGCGCAATTGCATTATTCTTTTATGTTGGTGTTGAAGTCATTGCGGGCGATACGGTTGGAATGTACGGTAAAACGCTTGGTGTATCTTTCTTTGGAAAACTTACCTCTTATACAATGGCTTTTATGGTTCTTGGTTATCTTGTAGGAATTGCTGTTATTCCAAGAGTTATTAAACAAGAAAAAGCATTAATCATTTCCGCGCTGTCAGGATTTGTTTTAAGTGCTGGAGTATTGCTATCGTCGACAACTGATGATTCAATTTCCAAAATAGTATTTGGGTGGATGGGAATATCTGCGATTCCTAATTCGGTATTTTTTCTAACATTACTCGGTTTTTCGAATGCGATGGTTTGGCCCGCTATTTGGCCTATGGCATTAGACGGTCTCGGCAAGTTTATGAAAATTGGTTCTGCGATTTTAATAATGGGAATTGCGGGCGGCGCACTTCTGCCGTTGCTCTATGGTCTTTTGGCTAATTTTTCTTCTCCACAGTTTTCGTATTGGATTCTTTTACCGTGCTATTTATTTATCTTTTATTATGCGGTGTATGGCTATAAAAAAAGAAGCTGGTAATATTGGTTGTGATTTTTTTTATTAAGATGGAATTTGCTTACAGTGTCGTGTTAGCGAGTCTGCATCCTGTTGGTTATTGTAAAAAAATTATATTTTTTAATAAAGCTTATTTCAATCCATTCAATCGGTTAATTTATATTAGTTCTCCCCCAAAATTGTAATTCACTACATTATAACTATTGCACTTCATACCTTTATGACACATTATCTTCCTTCAAAAGTATTTTGCAAATCGCAATATTTGGTAACCTTATATAACGGATTTTATTATATTGAATCAAAGTTTAAAATATATTTTGTCGGTTAAGAATTTGAATGCATTTATTACTGAGTTTTACTTAATACTCAAAAAAATGATTACAAAAAATTGGAGCTGCAATGGCTGAAGATTCTCAAAATAACGATGCATTTGGTGCTCATATTGAATTTGAAGAAAACAACATGAAAGCATTTTTTGTCTTTGAAGAATCTTCCGAAGGACAAACCCCGCCAAATGCCGAAGACTTAAATAAAATTATTGATCAAGCGGGAATAAAATTTGGGATTAAATCTGAAACTATAAAAGAAATACTAGAAGGAGAAAGAAAAGACGGCAGATTACTGATTGCCGAAGGAATACCACCGCAAGCCGGTGAGGACGCTAAATTTGAGTTTAACTTTAAAACCGATAAATCACTTCGACCAAAAATTTTAGATGATGGACATATAGATTATAAAGATGTTAGTTTGGTGAATAGTGTTGCAAAAGATGCTGTTCTTATTAAAAAAATTGAAGCTAAACCCGGCATCAAAGGAACTGATGTTTTTGGGAAAGAAATTCATGCAATTCCGGGAAGAGACTTTGATATAACTGTAGGACCGGGGACATACAAAGATCCTAAGGATAGTACGTTGATTAAATCATCTGCCGACGGTATTATTTTTTACAATGATAAAAAGCGAAGCGTTGAAGTTCAGAAATTATATACAGTACCAAAATCCGTCGATTTTTCAACGGGCAACATTAATGTTAAAAGTTCGGTGGATATTAAAGGAGATGTTAAACCGCACTTTTCAATTACTACTCCTTATAATGTGCAGGTAAAAGGCATTGTTGAAAATGCTACTATTACTTGCGGAGGTACTTTATCCGTACTCGGCGGAATTGTCGGTGATGGTAAACAGGTAATTGAAGCAACCGGTGATATCCATTCGGGTTATATAAATAATCAGCGTATTAAATGTCATGGCAGCGTATATATTTCTACCGAAGTGCGAAATACATATATCGACTGCGACGACGAAGTAATTATTGTTAAAGATAGCGGCGTGATTATCGGCGGTAAAATTTCTGCTACAAATAAAATTTCCGCAGCCACAGTTGGTAATGCTTATTATGTACCGACTGAATTAGAACTCGGAGTAAAATTAGAATTGAAAGAAAAGTATCTTGCTAAAGAAGCAGAAAAAAATGCAATGCAAAAACAAGTTGACGACATTAAGAATGAATTGCAAGAAGCAGGGCAGGATGCTTTAAACGAAGTTGGTTCACCGTATTTAAAAAATTTAAATGCAAGATGCAAAGAATGTACTGATAAATTAGAAAAGTTAAGAAAAGAATTCAAAGAGATAGAAGTTGAATACCATAATGTTGCCAATTCCGTTGTTACTATATCAAGAAAAGTTTACCCGGGTACAACAATAAAAATAAAAAACGCAGTTTTTGAAGTGAAGGAAGAACTCAGTAATGTAAAGTTCCTTTTTGAAAGCGGCATTATTAAGTGCACTAACTTTAGATAATTTTTGATTTTTTTTGCTACACTGAAATTATATATGGTGAAGTGAGAAAGCGTATACGTTAGTGCCTATTTTGGTTCGAATTTCCTTGTACGGCATATTTCAATAAACAACACCTGAGAGCAAATCTTATTTTCATTCTTAATCATGCTTGTAATCTTGTTCTTACAAAAACTTATAAAGTTCAAGAATAAGATTATGAGCCTGCCTCGCATTGCTGGAGTCAAGGCGGGCACGATTAAGATATTAATTGTTGAGTTACGAAACTTCGCGCGGAATGTATCTCATCGAATATTTTATTTCATCTTGAACATAAATTACAAATCCAAGTTTGCAGTATAAATTAAAAGCCGGATTTACCTTATCAACTTCAAGATAAACCGGCTTGTTTTTTAAATCCGCTTCTGCAAGAATATCTTTTATAATTTTTGTCCCAATTCCATTACTATGAAAAGCGGGCAGCAACGAAATATTAATAATCCTCATTGATGCGTCATTATTATATAATTGAAGTCTGCCCGCTTTTTCGGAATTATAGACTATTACCAAATCATCTGCGTTTGGATATTCATTTTTAATCATCTGTTCATAAGCATTATACTGCATCGATACTAATTGATTCTTTATCAGTTCAGGCCAAGTGTATAGATTTAATTCTGCAATTTTTATCTCGCCGAAAAGCCGGAATAAAAATTCATCATCGCTCTCATCTTTTTTCTTAAGCTGAATATCCATTTGTAAAAATTCCTAAGGTCTAATTGGGTAATAACCGTACAAACAAATAATCATATGAGTACACAGCCACGGCGGCATATTTTCATGAGGCGTATCCTGTCCCGCTGGAGCTAACATGCTCTGGTTCATCATTGCTGTTGCCCCGGTTACCGGCGCAAAATTGGTTCCACCAGTCTTTGAATAATAATTATCAACAGGTGTACTTTTATAAATGGGCGGAGTGGGATTAGTATCACAATTAACAGTATGATTATGCGCGGGCATATTTATCGGTGTTAATTTTATAGTTTCATAACCGCCTGTTTCTCCCTGGTGTCTGTATGAAGTTCCGGAACTTTGTCCAACGCCGAGCGGCATTCTTCCTCGGAAATCGGGAAGATTAAAATAATTTTTTCCGTCGCCGCCGTATATGGTTCCGATAAGCGAATATAACGGTGTGTACTGTACTATTGGAAGCTGCTGTCCTTCGCAAAAAGCCCAATTCATAGGTGGGTAAGTACCTGCGAAATATTTGACCTCGCCAATAAATCCATCCATAATTTTCTCCTTTATTTTATAAAATTATTAGTAATAAATTTTTCTACAATTTCTTGTAATCGTTTATCCCAATTTTAATAGAGACCACTAAAAAATATCGTTTGTCATTTCGATCCCG
>CAZRMG010000196.1:0-6010 GCA_964601095.1 uncultured Melioribacteraceae bacterium
CATAGGTGACGATTTCGAATGTTTCAAGTTAGCAGCCGATCTTTCGCTCGAAGTTAATTTTGAAATGCTCGATAAACCTCTCAAAAAAGTTGTTGTTTATCTTGATCCGCATGAGTTTAAAAGTACTTGGCTCGGCAATAAAAGTATTTATAGAACGAGAATGGCTATCGACGACAACGGCGAATTAATTGTTCTCGCTCCGGGTCTGCGTGAGTTCGGCGAAGACAAGGAAATTGATAGATTAATCAGAAAATACGGTTACAAAACGACACCGGAAATTCTAAAATATGTTGAAGAAAATGATGAACTGAAAAATAATTTGAGCGCGGCTGCTCATTTAATTCACGGTTCTTCGGAAAACAGATTTACAATTACATATTGTCCCGGCAATATTTCAAAGGAAGAAATTGAAAGCGTAAACTTTAAATATGCTGATTTACCGGCAATGTTGAATAAATATAATCCAGAAAAATTAAAAGATGGTTTTAATACAATGCCCGATGGCGAAGAAATATTTTATATCTCAAACCCGGCTCTCGGTTTATGGGCCTATAAGGAAAGATTTAAGGATTAATTTGTTGTCGTTGCGAGCGCAGCGAAGCAAACTCTTTTTTATCATCATGCTAACATTGCGGGAATATACAATCGGATACAAGCATGTGTAAGCATGACAAAAACATCATTTGATTTTTAAAAATCATATAAATATAAAATAGGAGAATCACAAAATGAGTAAAGCTGATATTGGTCTTGTCGGACTTGCGGTGATGGGTGAAAACTTGGTTCTGAATATGGAAAGTCACGGTTTTACTGTCGCTGTTTATAACAGAACAGTTTCTAAAGTAGATGATTTTGTAAAGGGAAGAGGTAAAGGAAAAAAAATTATTGGAACGCATTCAATTGAAGATTTGGTTGCTAATTTAAAATCACCTAGAAAAATTATGTTAATGGTTAAAGCCGGAAAAGCTGTTGATGATTTTATCGATCTTTTAATTCCTCATCTCGATAAAGGCGACATAATTATTGACGGCGGCAATTCTCATTTCCCCGATACAACAAGAAGAACAGAATATGTTGAAAGTAAAGGACTTCTTTATATTGGTACCGGAGTTTCAGGAGGAGAAGAAGGTGCTTTAAAAGGTCCGTCAATTATGCCCGGCGGTTCACCGGCTGCATGGCCTCATGTAAAACCTATCTTTCAAGCAATTGCTGCAAAAGTTGATGACGGCACTCCATGCTGCGATTGGGTCGGCGAAAACGGCGCGGGGCATTTTGTTAAAATGGTTCACAACGGAATTGAATACGGCGACATGCAATTAATCTGCGAAGCTTATCAAATCATGAAAGATTTATTGGGAATGAGTGCAGATGAAATGCACGAAGTATTTAAAGAATGGAATAAAGGCGAACTTGATAGTTACTTAATTGAAATTACCCGCGACATTCTTGCATACAAAGATGAAGACGGTAAACCGCTTGTTGATAAAATTCTTGATACAGCAGGACAAAAGGGAACCGGCAAATGGACTGTTCTTGCATCGCTCGATCACGGCGCACCGCTTACATTAATCGGTGAAGCTGTTTACGGAAGAACACTTTCGGCTCTGAAAGATGAAAGAGTTGAAGCTTCCAAAGTTTTAAGCGGACCTAAACCGAAATTCGAAGGCGATAAAAAACAATTCATAAATGATTTGATGAAAGCTCTCTACGCATCAAAATTGGTTTCGTATGCACAGGGTTATGTATTGATGAAATTTGCTGCTAAAGAAAACGGCTGGAATTTAAACAACGGCGGTATTGCATTAATGTGGCGAGGCGGTTGTATCATCCGTTCTGTTTTTCTTGGTAAGATTAAAGAAGCTTTCGATAAAAACCCGGATCTCTCAAACTTATTGCTCGATCCATTCTTTAAAGAAAAAATTGAATCATCGCAGGAATCATGGAGAAAAGTTGTATCAACTGCAGTGATGAACGGAATTTGGATACCGGCTATGTCAACAGCTCTAAATTATTTCGATGGTTTTAGAAACGGAAGACTGCCGGCTAATTTACTGCAGGCACAAAGAGATTACTTTGGAGCGCATACTTACGAAAGAGTTGATAAACCACGCGGCGAATTTTTCCACACAAATTGGACCGGACGCGGTGGTACTACTGCTTCTTCTACATATTCTGTATAAATAATATTTAATTACTGTTATTGTCATGCCGGGCACGTCCCGGCATCAATTTTTCATTGCTAATTTGATTCTGTATTAAATGCGGGATAACAGCAAAAATATAAAAGTTTAATTTTAGGTGTTTTTTCTACACTAATTTATTTAAAAGTAGTTACATACGAATTCAAAAAAGGTTATTTTTGACTCGTTTAATTCTATAAAATGAGGAAAAAATAACATGGCAAATCAAATGGATATTAAAAAATTAGCCGGAAACACGATTAGAATTTTAGCTGCCGAAGGAGTTCAAAAGGCAAACTCCGGTCACCCCGGGATGCCTATGGGCATGGCCGATGTAGCTGCAATATTATGGACGGAATTTTTGAAACATAACCCCGATGATCCCAAATGGATTGCCCGCGATAGATTTGTTTTATCAGCCGGTCACGGCTCGATGTTAATTTATTCGATGCTTCATCTCAGCGGCTACGATGTCTCGATGGATGATTTAAAATCTTTCCGCCAATGGGGAAGCAGAACTGCAGGACACCCGGAATACGGACATTTGCCAGGAGTTGAAACCACAACCGGTCCTTTGGGGCAAGGATTTGGAAACGGCGTTGGAATGGCTATCGCTTCTAAAATGATGGAAGAAAGATTCGGAAAATTATTCGGTGGAAATTATGTTTATGCAATTGCAGGCGACGGATGTTTGATGGAAGGAATTAGTTCCGAAGCCGCTTCAATTGCGGGTCATCTTAAACTTGGTAACTTGATTTATTTTTACGACGACAATACAATTACTATCGAAGGACACACAGATTTAACTTTCAGCGAAGATGTTGAAAAAAGATTTTTAGCTTACGGCTGGCATGTTGTTCATGCAGATGCATACGACCACGACAGCATACGCAAAGCAATTGTTGCCGGACAGAATGAAAAAGAAAAACCCACTCTTGTTATCACTAAATCATTGATTGGTTACGGCAGCCCGAATAAAAACAACACTCACGATGTTCATGGTTCACCACTCGGCAAAGATGAATTAATCGCTACAAAACAAAATTTAAATTGGCCTGTTGATAAAGAATTTTATGTACCGGAAGAAGTTGCAAAACTTTTTGCCGATCGTAAAGTTGAGATGAAAAAGAAATATGATTCGTGGAATTTGGAATATGGAAAATGGAAAAAGGAAAATGTTGAGAAAGCCGGTGAGTATGAAAAATATGTAAACCAATGGCTGCCGGAAAATCTTGAAGAAGAATTATTGGCGGCAGTTCCGAAAGAACCAAATGCAACAAGAACGCTTTCCAGCAAAGTAATTCAAAAGATCGCTCAGATTGTTCCGAATGTTGTCGGAGGTTCGGCAGATTTAGCTCCGTCAACAAACACATTTATGAAAGACTTCGCTGCAATCGCTCCTAATAAATTCGGCGGAAAGAATTTCCATTTCGGAATACGCGAACACGCAATGGGCGCAATTTTAAATGGTATAGTTTTATACGGCGGTTTCCGAGCTTTCGGTGCAACGTTCTTTGTGTTTAGCGATTACATGCGTCCAACAATACGCCTCGCTGCTATTATGGAAATTCCTGCACTTTATGTTTTCACACACGATTCAATTTTTGTGGGCGAAGATGGACCAACACATCAACCTGTTGAACATTTGTCTGTGCTACGCGCAATTCCAAACGTAACGGTTTTCAGACCGGCAGACGGTGTTGAAACCGCAATGGCTTGGGCTTATGCATTAAGAAAAACAAACGGACCTGTTGCTTTAATTTTAACTCGTCAGAAAATAGATGCTTTCGAAAGAGAAAGTGATTTTAATCCTAAAGATGTTTTAAAAGGCGCTTACATTACTTCGAAAGAAAAAACAGGTAAACTTGATTTGGTAATTGCTGCAAGCGGTTCCGAAGTTCCCGTTGCCGCCAACGCAAAAAAAATATTAAGCGATAAAAATATACGTGTTGTTTCAATTCCTTCACGCGAAGTTTTTGAAAAGCAAAGTGAAGAATATAAATCGAAATTATTCCCGGCTGATGTTCCCGTTGTAATTATAGAGGCGGCATCTATGACAGGCTGGGGCGATTTGTTCCGTCAAAAATTATTGGCAATCGGCATGACGCGTTTCGGCGCTTCTGGTCCGTACCAAACATTGGCGGAAAAATTCGGTTTTACAGCCGAACAAGTCGCGCAGAAAATTAAAGCTTGGTTATAAAATAATATAACATAAGCTTTAAAATGTCATTTCGATCCGGCTCTCAAACAAGAGCCGGAAGAGAATTCAAAAAAAAATAAATTGATTTCTCTTTTTTCAAAAAACGAAATGACATTTTTATTTTAAAAAAATACAAAGAGGAGATGATATAATGGAAGTTCGATATTCGCCCGATCAAAATGGATTTAGAACATTAAATACTGATGAAATGCGTAAAACATTTCTTATAGAATCCTTATTTGTAAAAAATGAAATACCAATGGTGTATTCGGATATAGACAGATCTATTACAGGCTCTGCTGTTCCGTCAGGGAAAATTTTAAAATTGGAAGCTACAAAAAAAGAAATGGCGGCAAATTATTTTTGCGAACGCCGCGAAATAGGTGTTATAAATATCGGTGACAGCGGTGCAGTAATTATTGACGGCACTGAGTATAAGATGAATTACCGTGATGCTTTATATATCGGGCGCGGTTCGCAAAGTGTTGAATTCAAAAGCGATGATACAAATAAACCGGCAGAGTATTACTTTGTTAGTTACCCGGCACATAAAGAATATTCCACAAAACATATAAAGTACGAAGATGCTATTCATCGCAAACTCGGAAGCGTTGAAGATTCTAATAAAAGAACAATCAACCAATATATTCATCCGCAAATTTTACAGACATGTCAAGTTGCAATGGGATTAACTGAATTGGAAGACGGAAGTGTTTGGAATACAATGCCTTCGCACACACATCAGCGCCGTTCGGAAGTTTACATGTATTTCAATTTAAAACCGGATGCTTTTGTTGTGCACATTAACGGTACTCAGGAAGAAACCCGCCATATTATTATACGCGATAGACAGGCTGTTTTATCAACAAGCTGGTCAATGCATTCCGGCTGCGGAACACAAAGTTATTCTTTCATCTGGGCTATGGGCGGCGAGAACCAGGAGTTTGACGATATGGACGCAATTCCGATGAAAGATATAAAATAATTTTTGTAAACATCGAGGTATAAAATGGTATTAGACAAATTTAGTTTAAAAGGAAAGACGGCAATTGTAACCGGCGCCAATAAAGGCATAGGACAATATTATGCATTAGCATTAGCCGAAGCCGGTGCGGATGTTATTATTAGCGCATCATACGAACAAGACTTTTCCGAAACAGAAAAATTAATAACTGAACGCGGCGCAAAATTTAAAGGTTACGTTTGTGATTTTTCCGACCGGAACGCATTATATGATTTTATAAAAAAAGTTAAAAAAGAATTTCCTAAAGTAGATATTCTTGTAAACAACGCCGGAACAATTTTAAGAAAACCAATCGCAGAACACCCTGACGAATATTGGGATAAAGTAATTGAGATTAACCTAACAGCTCAATTCATACTTACCCGTGAATTCGGCAAAGAAATGGTTGAACGCGGTTACGGCAAAGTTGTATTCATTGCTTCCCTGCTTTCGTTTCAAGGTGGAATTACTGTACCGGGTTATGCCGCATCTAAAGGAGGGATAAAACAATTAACAATGTCCTTCGCAAATGAATGGGCAGGTAAAGGCGTAACAATTAATGCAATAGCTCCAGGTTATATTGCAACAGATAATACAAAACCTCTCCGCGAAGATGAAGTACGAAAC
>CAZRMG010000197.1:0-5982 GCA_964601095.1 uncultured Melioribacteraceae bacterium
CTGAAGATTCAATTTCTTTGCCCTTTGCTGCGTCTTCAAGTACATCTAACACATCAGTTACAACCATTTCCATATTCACAACAATTTTCTGAATTGTACTTAATAAATAATTATAAACGGCAAGTACAGGTATTCCAACAACAAGTCCGAATGCCGTGGTTAACAATGCTTCCCAAATACCGCCTGCAAGATCAGCGGGACCCGCCGAGCCCTGTAACTCTTGAATTCTCATAAAAGCTGCGATCATACCCGTAACCGTACCGAGAAAGCCGAGCATGGGAGCTGCGCCCGCGATTGTAGCTAAAGTTGATAATCCTTTTTCAAGTTTAGAAATTTCCTGCCTTCCGGCAGTTTCAATTGTTTCAACAACTCGTTGATGCCCATGTTTATATTTTTTTAAAGCTTTCTTAACAATATTCGAGATCGGAGATTTTTCTTCCATGCAATAATTAACTGCACCTGCTATATCTTTCCTTTTTAAGAAATTTCTAATTTTAACCATAAAAGCGGGAATGTTTTGTCTAGTTTTTCTAAGTACAATAATTTTCTCAACAATAATAGCCAAAGCAATCATCGATGAAAAAAGTATAAGCCACATAATAAAACCGCCTTTGAGAAACATATCGAGTAAATTCATGCTTTTAATTCCTTTTCCTAAAAATTATTTTTTATTGAATTCTGTTCAGCTTCTTCTCTTGTTTTATAATTTCCTATTCTAACACGGTACCATGTTCCGCCTTTTTCCGGCAGAAATGCTTCAGTTAAAAAAGCATCGAGACCTAATCCGCGAAGTCTTTTAACCTCCTGTTCGGCTTTCGCTTTGTTCCGCCAAGATGAAGCTTGATAATTATATGATTTACCGTCAAAATAAATTGTCTTTCCTACGCGTGTATCCGTTTCAAGTTTTCTATAAAGCTGGTTATCCTGCGAAGATTTTTTATTATCATTTGTAATACTCGAAATTTGCGGCGACGGAACATTTTGTTGAACGGCAGTATTTCCTGTTTGAGTTCCTTTTGGAGGCAGCACTGCTACTCTTGGAAAATCGTTAAAATCATCTGTAATTATTTGTGAAGTATCTATTGGATTTTGTGTCGCATCCTGTTCAAGCGAATAACTCTCACCACCGGTTTTCGACGAGGTAATTACCTGATCGGATTCTTTATTGCTCATCAGAAAGTATATTATCAATGCCGCAACAACCACGAATGATGAAAATATGATTAAAAATATTTTGCCGAATGAAAATCCATTATCGTTGCTGTTCATAACTTCTTCCGATGTTTCGTTTAAAGCAGTATTGTTTGTACTGTTAATGTTTGTTTTAGAAGTTGGATTGTCCTCAACAAATTGATAACGGGTTGGTTGTCCCGAGAATTCCAAAACTTGATGCGGTTCTGAAAACTCACTTTCATCCGTCAGTGGTTTATCGAGCACATCATTGTGTTTTGTAATTTTAGGTTTTGCTCTTCTAAATATTTGCTCTAAAGTATCTGGTTCATCATCAGGTTCTTCTTTCGTTTTCTCAAGTTCCAGTTTTTCCTGCTCTTCCTTTAAAAACTCGACACCGAATTCTTCCTTGAGTTCATCGCCCCAATCCCATTCAACCGGTTCGCCTTCTTTATTTTTTAATCCCAGATAATAGACTGGCTCAACATCGTCGTTTTCTTTTGCGGCTTCAAGGTCAACTTCGTCAAGCATCGATTCGCGTTTAATTTCAAATAATACTTCCTTGTTTTGTGTAGGTACTTCAATTTCTAAAAGATCATCTTCGACTTCGTCGGTACTATCATCATTTTTTTTGTCATCGCTCTCTTCTTTCTCGTTTTCGTAATTGTTAAAATCATCTTCAAAACTATTTGACAAATCGCCAATAATGCTTTCGATCTCATCTATCTTATCATTTGAGAGTTCGTTTTCCTTATTGATTTCTTCATCAGCGTCTTGTTCATTTTTAACTAATTTTTCAAATACATTTTCGTTTATTTGAGCGGTTTCTTCTTTCGAAACATTTTCATCACTTTCATAATTTTTTAACAGATCACTTACAATATTTTCAACTTCATCAAAGCCATGGCCAATTTCTTGCGAATCTGATTTTACTTCTTCCGTCTCCGACTCTTCGATTTCCCCAAATTCTTCTTTAACTTTTTCCTCTTCATCCTGAATAATGTTCACTTCAGGTTCATCGGAATTATCCTCGGTATTTTCAATAACACTTAATAAACTTTTCTCAAGTTCATCTTCATCAAATTGAGATTTATCTTCTTCTGTTTCATAATCTCCGATTAAACGTTTTTCAATTGGCGGATTTTCCGCTTGATAATCTCCCAATAAATCATATAACGAAACTTCTTGCGATACTTCATTTTTACTTTCTGTTTCCTGATCATCAAGTTCAGACGAGAGTTCCAAAAGATTTTTCGTTAAATCTTCCGTCATAAACTCTTCTTTAAAATCAAGGTCAGCAGTTAATTCACTTAATTTATCTTTTTCTTCATCGTGTTCAACATAGCGTACGGATTTATAATAATCTTCCCAGATATTAAAATTAGGCAATTGATCTGCCTCGGATAAAATCTCAACAACTCTTTCTTCAATTGATTTACGCAGAATTGCATATGATGTTTCGGTATTCTGCGTTTCGTTTTCAGAAAGAGGTAAAATGGGTTTGCCGACACCAATACTGAACACGTCCGAGTCGGATTCTTCTTCGGTATTCTGGCGGGCGGGAATTGGTATAGTTAAAAATAAATTTTTGGAATCCCGATACAATTCTTCAGAAAGAGGAATGAACAGAAGTGATTCTGCCGTTGTTCTGGTGAAACCTTTTTTAAGTTGGAAAAAACCTACGCGCTGCACTTTAAGCGTAACTTCATCCGTAAGAACATCGCAGATTTTCGAAATAAATATTTCGAAAGCGAGTTCTTTTTCGGAAACCGAAACACCCAGTATTTCCGCAACTTTTTTTTGTAAATCGGCTGTTGTCATATCAAAAACTGTATTTAAAAATTACCATCTGTATTCAGCACCAATAATAATATCAAATGGTTTTTCTTCATATCCTCTTAATACAAAGTTAGTTTTATTCAGGATGTTTTGAAAGTCCGCTTTTATTGAAAGACTTTCCCATATTTTGTACGATATCCCCAATGATAAATTATGATAGTCGTCCAACATTGTTGTGTTTGTTAAATCCGTATAAATTTCTTTTGCGTAAACAAATTTTACTTTGAAGCCAAAACCGAAATGAAAGTCGTAGCCGTAAATCATTTCCGAAGACAAAATAGGTTCGTATGGAATATACTTATCATTATCGTTTTTAACACTGTTGTATTTCACATTACCGAAAAAATATCCAAACTCCGCCGGATGAAAGAGTAGATCCAATTTAGTGCTAAAATTGCCTACGTTATCTGCGGTAAAAATATCATACATTCCTTTGCGGAAAGAATCTGTGAAGTAGAAATAATTATCAATTTTAGAATAGCCGCCCGACAGAGTTATTGAAAAGAATTTGTAATGTTCATATTTAATTCCCGCATTAAGATCGGCTTTAACTTTTTTGAAAACATTATCGGTAAACAAAGGCATTGCGTACATGTTTTTATTAAGCATCCCTCGGTATGTTATATTTTCCACACGAGGATTGTACTCAGCTGAGAAAGTTAAACCGTCGGCAATTTTATACTGCATCGAAGCAAAAGGCGAGATAAAATTTGTCGAATTATTTCCGGCATAAAATAAACCGCCTTTTAAAATCATGTTATTAGTTATGTTGGATTTGATAAAACCTTCAACAGAATAGAAATCATAATCTCCTATTCCGCTAAGATTATTTTTAAGCACTTGCCTGTCATAATTTCCTCTACCGCCTATTACAAACCCGTTGGTTTTGAAATTAAACAATGCCGAGCCATTAATTATTTTTTCGTCCAAACCGGATTCGTCAAACGAAAGAGTATTCAAACCGAAATCAAAACCGAAATCAACCCAACGATTATAATTATTCATTATCGATAATACACCAAAACCGTTTTGCAATTTTCTTTCGTAATTCGGTACGGAGGATGCATAAAATTTATATGCCTCGCGGTAGTATTGTCCATTTAATTTAATTTGAGTACCGGGCAGAAAATCAGAATTAGTGCTAATAAATAAATTATTACCAAGGGCTACTCCCGAAGTATTATAACCTGAAAACGGCACATATTCTTTTATATTTTTTCCCCAGGCATCAGCGGAAAAAATATAGTTCCCCAAAGATTTACTAAAATGGAAACTGCCTTCAGGGTAAGTATAACTGCCAACTCCGATTTTTACGCTGCCGTCGAAATACTCTGAAGCAACGATAGACGGCTTAACGGATACTGGTTGTGAAGAAATGAGAAGCGGCAGTTCGTATGGTGAATATTGCGGCAAAATAAAATCCTCGGAAATTGTACTTATTAATTCAGGTTTCCGTTTTTGTGCCGTAGGAATCTCTATACTTTGTTTACCGGTAATTACAAAGTCGGGCAGTTCAATACTTTTTTGTTCGGTTTGTGCTAAAACAACAGCACCGATTAACATAAATACAAAAAATATTTTTTTCATAATTGATTCAGTTTTCTTCTTGCCTCTTGAGCCAATTCGCCCTTTTTATGGCGTTCTATTACTGCACGGTACATTTCGCGCGCTTGTTTTTTATCCTTTAGTTTTACATAACAATCGCCGAGTTTCACCAATGATTTTGTGTACCATTCGTCAAAATTCATAAAGACCGAACGTACACGTACAAAAGCAGAAATAGCATCTGTTATTTTATTTTGATTGAATAATGAAACACCGTAATAATACTGTGCTTGAGCGCCAATATCATCGGTTCGTTTTTCGCCCAGTTCTTTTAGAAGCAATTGGGCATTTTCAAAACTGTTTCTATTTAATTCAAGAATGCCAAGTTCCAATTTGGCTTTTGCCGAGAATACTGAAGCATCGTAGTATTTAATTATTTGATCAAATGTTTCGTATGCTTCTTGAAGTTGATTGTTCTTTGCTTCCGCCGAACCTTTCATAAAAAGCAGTTCGGGCAAACGGTTGGATGTTGGCATTGCATTCGATGCCGATTCTATAACTTGAATTGCGCCTGCATAATTTTTTTGTTCGGAATAAATATTTGCAAGTTCGATAGTTGCAGATAAACCGATATCGCTTTTAAGCCAACTGCCTATAACTATTTGAAAATTTTCTACAGCTTCGTTTGTTCTTTTTAGATTTGCCGCGCTCTTGCCTATCCAAAAATAAGCGTTAGGTACCCAATTACTTGCAGGATATCTGCTCAGGAAATCTTTATATGCCTGAATTGACTTATCATACAATTCAGCGCTGTATAAAATATCTCCCTTTTTAAAAAATATCTGGTCAGAATATTTTGAAGCTGAATTGTTCGCAACAAAATTATCTATGAAAGTTACAGCTTCATCAGGTTGTTCTTTTGCAACATAAGCATAATGAATCCCGTTTGCCGCATCCAATATGTATGAAGTATTCGGGTAAGCGTTCAAAACTTTGCCGTAAAAACCAATAGCTTCATCAAATAAACCCTGGTTAAAATATGCATCGCCAAGCGAGTAAAATGCAATCGGGATTAATGTAGATTGCGGATATTTACTTACAAGTAGATTATAGTTGCTTATAGCGAGTCCGTAATCACCTTGTTGAAAATGTATCCACCCTATTACATATTGAGAAATATCGGCGTATTTGGAGCGGGGAAATCTCTTTTGCAGATTATCAAATTCCCTAATTGCTTCAGAGGATTTTCCGGCTTTATACAGCGATTGGCAATATTGATAATACGTAAAATCATTATTTAAGATTTGTTTATCACTTGAAAATAGTTCCGAATAAACAGCGCTGGCACGGTTAAAATTTTTTATACCATAGTAACTGTCGGCAAGACGCAGTTTTGCATCGCCTGCATTCAGATCTTTTTTATACTTC
>CAZRMG010000198.1:0-5924 GCA_964601095.1 uncultured Melioribacteraceae bacterium
GTTGACACACACACCGAAGAAGAAATATTAAAGCGTTTAAAAGATTTTATGAAAAATAGAACAAGCATAATTATAAGTCACAGAATATCAACGGTGAAAGAATCCGATAAAATATTTGTGGTTGACGAAGGAAAAATTGTTGAAGAAGGAAATCACGAAGAGCTTGTTGCAAAAGGCGGAATCTATGCCGATCTGCATTTCAAACAATTGCTCGAAGAAGAGCTTTCCGAAATGGAATAATAAAGAATGGCTGAAGAACAAAAAGACGATGAAGTACTTGGTAAAGCATACGACGCGAAATTAATGCGCCGCTTGCTTAATTATGTTAAGCCGTATAAAAAGTATGTTATACTCGCAATATTAATGAATATAGTTGTTGCCGCGCTTCCAGCCGTACGTCCATTGCTTTCTCAAATTGCCGTTGATGATTTTATAGCAAATAAAAATTATAACGGACTTATGTGGATTTCAATTGCCCTGTTCGGGATATTAATTCTTCAGGCAGCAATTCAATATTTTTTAACATATTACACGGAATATATGGGGCAGAGGATTGTTTACGATCTCCGTGTTCAAGTATTTTCCCATGTCCAAAAACTTGCTTTAAAATATTTTGATAAAACACCAGTCGGCAGAACCGTAACACGCGTAACTAATGATGTTGATTCTTTGAGCGAAATGTTTTCGTCGGGAATCGTGCAGGTTTTCAGCGACATATTTGTGATTGTTTGGATATTCATTTTCATGTTCTCGATGGCTTGGGATTTGGCGCTCGTCGTTTTGATTGTTATGCCTTTTTTATTTTATGCTACATTTCTTTTTAGAAAGAAAGTCCGCGAAACATACCGTGATGTACGTTTGCACTTGGCAAGGTTAAATTCTTATATGCAGGAACACGTTACAGGAATGAACGTTGTGCAAATATTTGCGAAAGAAAAAGAAGAACTTAAAAAATTCTCTTCCATTAATAAGGATTATAGAAACGCGAATATAAAATCTGTTTTTTATTACGCCGTGTTTTTTCCGGTTGTAGAATTGTTGAGCGCGATTACATTCGGTTTAATAATTTGGTATGGCGGCGGCGAAGTTGTTCAAGGCAAATTAACCTTAGGTGTGCTGCTCGCATTTTTCCAATACACTGAAATGTTCTGGCGGCCTGTTCGTGACCTTTCTGAAAAATATAACATCCTTCAAGCCGCAATGGCTTCTTCCGAAAGAATTTTTAAATTACTCGATAATGATACCGTTATTAAAGATTCGGATAAACCGTTAAGGTTTGAGAAAATCCGTGGAGAAATTGAATTTAAAAATGTTTGGTTCGCGTATAACCCGGGTGAGTATGTACTGAAGAACGTGTCATTTAAAATTAATCCCGGGGAAACAATAGCAATTGTAGGCGCTACTGGAGCGGGTAAAACAAGCATAATAAATATTCTAACAAGATTTTATGATATCGAAAAAGGAACCATCACACTCGACGGAGTTGATATTCGCGAAATTGAAAAGAGCGAGTTGCGAAAATATATTTCTATGGTACTTCAGGATGTATTTCTTTTTTCGGGAACGATTAAAACAAATATTTCACTCGGCAACTCGGAGATATCCGACGAACAAATTATTAGTTCTGCTGTTACCGTCGGTGCGGATAAATTTATTTCACAGCTTCCAAACGGATATGATGAAGAAGTAAAAGAGAAAGGCGCAACGTTGAGCGTAGGACAGCGTCAATTAATCTCATTCGCGCGCGCGCTTGCATATGATCCGCAAATCCTAATTTTGGATGAAGCAACTTCAAGTGTTGATACCGAAACTGAAATATTAATCCAAAATGCAATTCAAAAATTGTTGGTTGGACGAACATCAATTGTAATTGCACATCGTCTTTCAACGATTCAAAATTCAAACAAAATTTTAGTTATGCACAAAGGCGAGCTGAAAGAAATTGGAACACATCAGGAACTTCTTTCTAAAAAAGGAATTTATTACAGATTATACCAGCTTCAGTACAAAGACCAGGAAATAACAAAACAATAAGTAAAATTGATATTAACTTTTTATTTTATTCATCTCGTCGGCAATTTTCGCAACCAATTCTTTTTCGGAAATACCCGTGAAATTTATTTTGGCGTTTCGTAAAATAATTTCAGGCGTATCACCTTCGCCGATTGCAAATCTATATAGATTAAAACCAAGACGGTTTCTTTCGTTCATGGCAGGTATATATTCTTTCAAAGATTCGGCAATGCCGTAACATTTTTTTTCTATAGAATTATCCGGGAACGGTTTTGTCGCCGGGGGCGGTAAAGTTGTCATCGTTATACCTAAATTTATTACGTGGTAAAAATAAATAAGTACCGCAATACATCCAACAAGAAGGTTGGAATGAATTTATTAATTGGCTAAATTTTGATTGAAAAATGAAACGTTTGCGTGAATTCTGAAAACAAAATTAAAATTCTTGTAATAAGATTAAGTTCGTTGGGAGATGTACTTTTAACCACACCGGTTTTAAGGGCACTTAAAAATAAATTCCCCTCGTCGGAAATTCACTTTCTTGTAAAACCGCAATTTACGGATGCCGTTCGATCAAACCCGAATATTTCTAAAATAATTGAATATGATACATCAAATATTTTCGAAACAAAAAGAAATCTTAAATCGCAAAACTTTAAGATAATACTCGACCTTCAAAATAATTTTCGAAGCAGGCAAATAACAAGATTTGTCCATTCAAAAAAATACCGTTTTAAAAAACCATCGTTAAAAAAATGGCTGCTTGTAAAATTTAAAATAAATTTTCTAAAGGATTATAAAAAGATTCCGCAGAGATACGCCGAATCAATGGAAGGTTTGCAATTAGATTCAAATGGATTGGAATTGTACATCCCAAATAATATTAAACCTGTTTTGGATGACAGTAAAAATTATATTGGATTTTGCCCTGGATCTCAACATAGAACCAAACGCTGGCCGAAAGAGTATTTTATTGAACTTGGCAATTTGCTGGTTAAGAATGATTTTAAAGTAGTTTTGTTCGGCGGAAAAAACGATAGGATTTTGTGCGAAGAAATATCAAATGCCATTGCAGGAAGTATCAATTTACAGAACGAAGATAATTTATTGCAGATTGCTGCGGATATGAAAAAATGTAAAGTTGTTGTTTCAAATGATTCCGGCTTGATGCATGTTGCAACCGCAATGGATGTTTGGGTATTGGCAATTTTCGGTTCGAGCGTAAAAGAATTTGGTTTTACCCCGTACGGTATAAAAAACTTAATATTGGAAAATAATTCGCTACATTGCAGACCATGCAGCCACATTGGTAAAGGTGAGTGTCCTAAAAATCATTTTAAATGTATGAATGATATCACCGCGCAAATGGTTTTCAATAAAATTAAAAATATCATATAAGCTTTATGAAAAAATTTTGGATGATAGTTTATAATATAGTTTCGTTTCCATTGCTGCACGTTTTTTATTTAATATCTCCGTTGTTAAATAATAAAATAAAATTGACTGTAAATGACCGTAGAAAACTATTCGAGAATCTTATAATTAATCTTGCCGGAATAAACAGGCATAAAAAAATGATTTGGTTCCACTCAGCTTCTATGGGAGAATTTGAGCAGGCCAAACCGATTATTGAAAAACTGAAAGCGCAGAAGGACCTGAATATAATTGTCACTTTCTTTTCACCGTCGGGATACCGTAATTCATTAAATTATCCGTACGCAGATATTATTTCTTATATGCCTTTTGATACAACGAATGCAACAGAACGTTTCTTAAATCTTGTCCGCCCAAATTTGATAGTGTTTATGCGTTACGATATTTGGCCGAATATGATCTGGCAGATTGATAAAAAAAATATTCCATATATGATTGTTGATGCTACTATGAGAAGTAAAAATGCAAGAAAACTTCCCATAGTAAAAAGTTTTCACAAAGCGCTTTATGCAGGCGTTACAAAAATATTGGCTGTTTCGCAAAATGACATTGAAAATTTCAAGGCATTCGATATACCGGATTCTAAACTCAGCGCTGTGGGCGATACAAGATTCGACAGGGTATATCAAAAAAGTCTCCAGGCAAAAGAAAAGAAACTTTTTAAAGAGAGTTTTTTCGGGAACAAAAAAGTATTTGTACTCGGAAGCTCTTGGGATAGCGACGAAGAAGTAATACTGCCCGCACTGCTAAAACTTTTGAAGTTCGATAAAGATGTAATACTGATTATTGTACCGCACGAGCCGACAATTGTTCATCTCGAAAAAATTGAAAATATACTTCATGGAAAATTTGAATCAATACGTTTCTCATTCCTTAATAACTACAAAGATGAAAGAATAATAATAGTAGATTCTATAGGGATTTTGTTGACACTATATTATTATTCGCATGCCGCATATGTTGGCGGAAGTTTTAAACAGGTACATAATGTTTTAGAACCAGCCGTTTATGGAATTCCCGTTTTGTTCGGGCCCAAAATTGATAACAGTCAAGAAGCACTTGAATTGGCAAAGCGAGGCGGCGGAATTATTATAAGAAATAAAAAAGAAGCTTATTACAACCTTCGCAAAATTCTCTCCGATAAAAATCTTCGAAAAGAAAAAGGTAATATTTGCGGCGATTATGTTAAACAGAACATCGGTGCTACCGAAAAGATACTCGAAGAAATTTATTCATTCATGTAAAAACACGCCATATATTAAGGATTTTAGTTTTACCCGCCTTAGTTGATAATGTTTTTGTTATTTATTACCTTTATGTCAGATTTAACCACCTGGGAGGAAGATGAAAACTAAATTGGAAATCTGGCAGCAATTATATGATCAGGGTATAAAAAACATTAACAATGTGTTTTATAATCGTACCACACCATCTCTTTATGAACAAGCAGCAAGACGAAGAGAAGCAATGATTGCGCATATGGGCCCGCTTATCGTGCGGACAGGTCAACATACAGGCAGAAGCCCAAATGACAAATTTATTGTTAAAGAACCAAGCAGTGAAAAAAATATTTGGTGGGGTAAGGTTAATAAATCATTGGATGAAAAATATTTTAACAAGATTTATAATCACATGCTTTCCTATTTGCAGAATAAAGATTTGTACATTCAGGATTGTTTTGTGGGAACCGACCCGGAATTGCGAATGCCGATTAGAGTGATAACTGAAACTGCATGGCACAGTTTATTTGCGAGGAATTTGTTTGTGGTTGCAACACCGGAAGAATTGGTAAAACATCAACCGGAATTTACTGTTATTGATATGCCGTATTTTCAAGCAGACCCGGAACATGATGGTACTAATTCGGGATTATTCATTATTATCAACTTCGCAAAAAAGTTGATTCTTATCGGCGGTACAAGTTATGCGGGTGAAATCAAAAAATCTGTTTTTACAATAATGAATTATTTGATGCCGCTGCGCGGAGTAATGTCTATGCACTGTTCTGCGAATGTTGGGGAATCCGGCGATGTTGCGGTTTTATTCGGATTATCGGGTACAGGCAAAACAACATTATCCGCTGATCCCAAAAGAAAATTAATCGGCGATGATGAGCACGGTTGGAGCGATAAAGGAGTTTTTAATTACGAAGGCGGTTGTTATGCCAAAGTTATAAATCTTTCTAAAGAAGCCGAACCGGATATTTATAAAACTACACGCAAGTTCGGTACTGTTTTAGAAAATGTTGCAATGGACGGATTAACACGAAGACTCGACCTTAATGATGATTCCTTAACTGAAAATACAAGAGCAGCATATCCAATTGATTATATCGAAAACATTGTTCCTTCGGGAATGGCCGGGCATCCGCAAAATATAGTAATGTTAACTGCTGACGCGTTTGGAATTCTTCCGCCGATTGCAAAGCTTACTACCGAACAAGCAATGTATCATTTTCTTTCCGGCTATACGGCAAA
>CAZRMG010000199.1:0-5906 GCA_964601095.1 uncultured Melioribacteraceae bacterium
TTGCCGATCGCGCCGTATCCAACAATAGCTAAAGTCTTTCCGAAAAATCCTTGGGCTTTAGAATATTCACCCTTGTTCCATTTGCCGGCACGGAAATCAATTACATTATGCGCTATTCTTCTATCGAGAGATATCATCAAACCGATTGCAAGTTCTGCAACGGCAATTGAATTTTTACCGGGACAATTAGCAACAAAAATTCCTTTTTTGTTAGCAGCTGCAATATTAATATTATTTACGCCGCTGCCGGCTCGGACAATTAAATCTAACTTTTCGGATTTCTCAATTGTTTCAGCCGATACAATTGTAGAGCGAACAACCAAACAATCAACATCTTTTGCAGCTTCTGGTAAATCATTCTCGCCAAGTTTAGGATTGTAAATCACTTCAATGTCGGAACTCTTTAATTTTTCAATATGGTGTTCCGGAAATTTGTCGGCTATTAATACTTTCATTTTAATTCTCCTTTTATTTCATCATCGGAATTTTAATTCCAAATGTTTTTGCATTTTCGATTGCTTTATCATAACCCGCATCTGCATGCCGCGCGATTCCCATTCCGGGATCATAAGTTAAAACTCTCTCCAATCTTTTTTCAGCTTCGGGGGTTCCATCTGCAACTACAACCATTCCCGCGTGAATAGATTTGCCAATTCCAACTCCGCCGCCATGGTGAATCGAAACCCAGCTTGCGCCGCCAATTGCATTTAGCAATGCGTTTAAAATAGGCCAGTCGGCAATTGCGTCGCTTCCGTCTTTCATTCCTTCCGTTTCGCGGTTTGGTGAAGCTACCGATCCGCAATCAAGGTGATCTCTTCCAATAACAATCGGTGCGCTAACTTTTTTATCTGCGACTAACTTGTTGAAAATCTTTCCCAATTTAGCTCGCTCGCCGTACCCGAGCCAGCAAATACGCGCGGGCAATCCTTGAAAGTGAACTTTCTTTTGCGCCAATTCAATCCAGCGTTTTAGCGGTTCATTTTCTGGAAAGGTTTCTAAAACGGCTTGGTCTGTAACGTAAATATCGTTGGGATCGCCGGATAACGCAGCCCATCTAAAAGGACCTTTACCGTCGCAGAAAAGTGGACGAATATATTCTGGAACAAAACCGGGAATATCGAAAGCATTTTCAACACCGTTTTCTTTTGCTTCGCCGCGGATGTTGTTTCCGTAATCGAAAGCAATTGAACCTCGTTTCTGAAACTCAAGCATAGCTTTTAAATGCTCAACGATTGTTACTTTAGATAATTCAATATATTTCTTCGGATCTCTTTTTCTAAGTTTAAGTGCATCTTCAAAGCTCATTCCCATCGGTACATAACCGTTTAAAGTATCATGTGCGGAAGTTTGATCGGTGATAATATCAGGAATAATATTTCTTTCTAAAATTTTAGGAAGTATTTCGCCGGCGTTTCCAAGCAAACCTACTGATAATGCTTTCTTATTTTCCTTTGCATCAAGAACTATGGCTAAAGCTTTATCAAGATCATCTGTAATTAAATCAATGTATCCGGTATCAATCCTTTTTTGAATTCTCGAACGATCGACATCGATTCCAAGAAAAGCAGCGCCGTTCATTGTTGCAGCTAAAGGTTGAGCACCACCCATTCCGCCGATTCCTGCAGTCAATAAAAATTTTCCGGTCAATGATCCGTTAAAATGTTTTCGGGCGCATTCGGCAAATGTTTCGTAAGTGCCTTGAAGTATTCCTTGAGTGCCAATATAAATCCAACTTCCCGCAGTCATTTGTCCGTACATGGTTAAACCGAGCGCATCGAGCCGGCGGAATTCATCCCATGTTGCCCAATCCGGTACAAGCATCGAATTTGAAATTATTACTCGCGGTGCATTTTCATGCGTTTTAAAAATAGCAACAGGTTTCCCGGACTGAACTAAAAGAGTTTCATCGTTTTCCAAATTTTTAAGTGACGAAACAATTGCGTCAAACGCATCCCAATTTCTTGCGGCTTTCCCGTATCCGCCATAAACAATTAATTCTTCGGGGCGTTCGGCAACTTCAGGGTCAAGGTTGTTCATCAGCATTCTCATAGCCGCTTCTTGAATCCAACCTTTACATTCTATTTTATTGCCTGTTGGCGACTTTATAATTTTTTGTGCCATAATTATTAGTCGGTAAATTGGTTTTGAATTATGTTTTCGTACTGGCTTTGAACAGATTTATATAACCAACGTTTGATAAATCCTGCTTTCTTCAACTGCTTTTTAAGATGATCGGAATTTTCTTTTAAACGGAAAACGAGTTTTGTTTTCTCATCTTTTGTGAATTTTACTTCGTCTGCAGACTCGTTTAATTTGTCGATGATTGTATTAAAAGTTCGGACGTCTGTCGCGAATCTTTCGTCTGAAGTCATTTGTTTTAATATGGTTTTACAAAAACTAATTAATAATTTTTTTTCGTTTTTGTCGAAAGTGTAATTGTAATTTTTGAATAACGGTTTTGCCATAGATGAATTATACCTTTAGTGATAGAAGTTTTTCCCGCATATTTTGAAAGCCGGGTTTAATAACGTTATATATGTAATGCAATCTTTCATTATAAGGAATGAACGAAGATTTCATCGCGTTTATATTTAGTTTTTCGATATCGTCAAAATTTATCCCGAATAATTCACTCGCGATAGTGTATTCTTTAGTTAAAGTCGTATCGCTCATTAAACGGTCGTCGGTGTTTAAAAATACTCTGAACTTAGCTTTATATAGTTTTATAAACGGGTGATTCTCAATTTTGTCGATTGCGCCTGTGTGAACATTACTTAATAAATTTATTTCGAGTGGAAGACGTGTATCGAGAATGTATTGCGCTAAATCGCCCATTGCAACAACATTTCCATTACTGTCAAAAACTATATCTTCAACTAATCTTGTAGCGTGACCAATTCTGTGTGCGCCGCATATTTGAATTGCCTGCCAAATAGATTCTTTGCCGAAAGCTTCGCCCGCATGAATTGTAATGTTAAAGTTTTTTTGTTTTATGTATTGAAATGCTTCGATATGTTTTTTAGGAGGATAACCGCCTTCTTCACCCGCGAGATCGAAACCAACAACGCCGCTGTTCCTAAAACTTACAGCCAATTCCGCCATCTCAAGAGTATGTGAATTTTTCATATTTCGCATTCCGCAAATAATTAGACCGAAACCCACTCCAAAATCGCGTTTACCTTTTTCCAATCCATCTAAAACTGCGTTCATAACATCTTCCAAGTACAAACCTTTTTGGGTATGAAAAACCGGCGCAAAGCGCGTTTCAACATAACAAACGCCGTCTTTTTTCATATCTTCCATCATTTCATAAGCAGTACGCGTAAGTGCTTCTTTAGTTTGCATTACAGCGCATGTGTGTTCAAAACCCTGAAGATATTCAACAAGATTTCCTTTGTTGGCTCCGCGGTGAAACCATTCGCCGAGTTCTCCCGCATCGGTGGTTGGTAGCTTATTGTATTTAATATCTTTTGCCAACTCAATGATTGTTTGCGGTCTCAATCCGCCGTCCAAGTGATCATGAAGCATCACTTTCGGTACGTTTCTAATTACTTCTTCTGTTTTCATTGCAATTCCTTTTGGATTCAAAAATATCCTTTTAACCCTCTAAAATCAATTTAAAGGTTGTACTCATTTATCTTGGCAATGCTTGAATTAAACTCTTATTAATACCATATTTCACCTTGACACGGCAGTCCTATTTTGGTTATTTTTGGTTGGCTAAAATTATGTTTAATAAAACTATATTCAGGAGTAGTTAATGAAAAGAGTATTAATCTATTTAAGCTTTGTGAGCATGATTGTTGGAGTAATGGCATTTCAATGTTCCTCTGCTGAATTAACCGGTGCAAAATTGTACATACAACAAAAACAATATGATAAAGCAAAAGAAGCTTTGCAGAAAGAGATCGATAAAAATCCCGCAAGTGACGAAGCTTATTATTTGTTAGGTTTTCTTCATGGTGAAGAAGGCGATATTCCTAAAATGAAAGAAGCTTTTGATAAAAGTCTTGCAATTAGCAAGAAATTCGAACAGCAGATTATTGAATCTCAGAAATATTATTGGGCTACAAGTTTTAATAAAGGTGTAAGCGACTTTAATAAAGCAACAAAAGCTACAAACCCGGATTCTGTAAATTTATTTTATGAAAGAGCTGTTACCGATTTTACAAATGCAATAATTCTCGAACCGGATTCTGTTGCATCATATTCAAACTTAGTTTATGCTTATTTTAATATGAATAGGGTTGATGACGCTATTCCCGTATTGGAAAAAGCCGCGAATGTTGCCCCGTCTGCAGAGCTTATGGGTATGCTCGGACAAGTTTACAATGAGAAAGGCGCTAAGTTGCTGGAAAACTATCAAACTTCTAAAAATGCGGATGATAGTGTTAAAGCAATAGAATGGTATAATAAATCAATTAAAGTTTTAGAAGTTGCAAGAACAAAATATCCTGAGGATGGTGATATTTTGTTAAGACTTTCAAATGCATATATCGGTGCTAATAAATTGGATGTGGCAATGACTGCATTCCAAGCCGGTGTTGAGCAAGAACCTGAAAACAAATATTACCGTTACAACTATGGGGTTCTTTTGTTGAATGCAAAAGATTACGCTGCAGCTGAAGAACAATTTAAAGTTGCAGTTGATGTAGATCCTGATTATACGAACGCTGTTTACAATCTTGCGGTTACTTATGTTAGATGGGGCGCGCAAATGAGAGAGGAAATGGAAGCAAAAGGTGAAGTTACCGATGCTTATAAAGATAAATTCAATGCTGCTATTCCTCACCTCGAAAAATATTTAGCTACTACTCCAAAGGAACCATTAATTTGGGAATTGTTGGGAAGAGTTTATGCTAACTTAGGTATGCAGGAAAAATCCGAAGACGCATTTAAGAAAGCCGATCAATACAGATAAGATATAATTGATTTGATTTGTAACCCACATCCCGATTTTGGGGTGTGGGTTTTTTATGAATAACAGGAGTAAGAAATGAACCAGAATAAAGATAACGTGCAGCAGCAAATAAACATTGAATTGGGTGAAAAGGAAGCCGAGGGAATTTATTCCAACCTTGCGATAATCACTCATTCTCCCGCGGAGTTTGTTATAGATTTTACACGAGTAGTACCGGGCGTTCCGAAAGCAAAAGTTCTTTCTAGAATTATTACAACACCGCAGCATGCAAAGATGTTGATGAGAGCATTGAAAGACAATATCGATAAATTTGAATCACGTTTTGGCGAAATTAATATTGATATTCAATCTCCGCCTCAATTTGGTTTTATTAATCCAAATCCCGACAAAGGGAATCAAATAAATTAAATTTAATAGGCCCTCGTATGAGGGTCTTTTTTTGAAGTTAATCACAAACTATAATTTGGGAAAAACAATTCTTGAGTAAATTGTAATAAATAACTACTTTGCTTTCAGTAAATACATTAGATATCCAGTCATTAAACTATTCGGAGAAAATTATGAGTAAGTTAATTAAGTTATTCATAATCCCGCTGTTTGTTTTTGCAATGAGTTTAAATCTAAAAGCGCAATCGGGAACGATTGATTTACAACTTCTAGGAATTAATTCAATTGATTTTGCAGCTTTTGCTTTTGAAAAAGATTTAGCGAATCAGCCAAGAATTTTTCAAATCATTATTTCTCCTGAAGGAACGGATGTCGTTGTAGAAGGAACCGTTTCATGGATGAAGAATGATAAATCCTCATTTCAGAACATTGTAAGTTTTCGGACAAAACCATTCAAAGCGAGAACATTTTCAAACTCGGATATCGGTACAACGGATATTGATCTCGAAACAAGTTCGTATAATTCCGATCTTCTAAAGGATAATTTGGTTATTGGTAAACCAACAGGAACTTACAGCATCTCTGTTGTATTGTATAG
>CAZRMG010000200.1:0-5880 GCA_964601095.1 uncultured Melioribacteraceae bacterium
GGGTGACCTGCCTCGGCACGTTTTGAACCCCACTTAGAATTTGCAGGTCCGTTAGCCCATTCAATCAAATCTAAAACTTCTTGGATATAATTTTGCATTGCATCCATTGGAATTGCTTTTTGCCCGGTGCCTCCGATGCGCCAAGTACCGCCCGAATTTTGGCAACTAACTGCCGCAGGCAAAACAGGTAATGGTTTAGCTCCTATGTCTTCGCAAAACTGAAAATATTCATAGTAACCCAATCCCGCTGTTTGGTGATATCCCCATAAATTTTTTTGTTCAACTCGCTCTTCAATCGATCCGATTGTATTTTTCCATCTGTACATATTTCCCAATCCGTCTCCGTGTACAAGACATCCGCCTGGGAAACGTATAAATTTCGGTTTCATATCTGCAAGTACTTGTGCAAGGTCTGCGCGCAAACCGTTAGCCCTGTTCATAAAAGTTTTTTCGGGAAAAAGTGAAACTACATCCAATGATATTTTCCCTTTTGTAGTTGCAAGGATTAATAGTTTTGCACTGTCGCTGTCTTCCGTAACAGTTAAACTTGCTGTGTATTTACGCCAATCTTTTGCAGTGATTGAAATATTATTTTCAGCATACTTAATTTTTCCGGAAGGACTTTGCAAGCCGACTAATAAATTAACATGTTCATTTGAAAGCAGTCGGGCAAACAACGATAAGTTATATTTTTCGTTTGCTTTTACAACAATTCCATTGAAGCCGGAGTTTGTTATACCAACTCCCGCATCACCGGTGTATTGTAGTTCTTTACCGACATGTTCGATATATAAAACTATATAATGCGGATTATTGGGATGAACCGGAGAATTAGTTTCAACATTAATGTAACCGTAAGAAAATCCGGGAGTAATATATTCCCAGAAAGAAAACGGGTGCCATTCCCTTCGGCTGTTTGGGCTATATTCAAACGAACGATTTTGAACAAGTTCTGCATAAAGTCCGCCGTCTGCCGAATAATTTATATCCTCGAAAAATAAACCGAATAGCATCGGACTTATTTTTTTTGCCTCCGGAATACTTTGTGCAAATGCGATTGTATGAATCAACATATACATACAAACAAGCATTATTGTTTTCGGCAAATTTTCAATGCATCGATTATTTACAATTATTTTTACTATTCTCTTATTCATAATTCTCAGTTGTCATATACATAATTATTTAAACAGCAGCTGCGCAATTTTATATAAATCGTGGCGCCAAACCGGCCATGTATGCCCGCCCGGGTATTCGCTGTAAACATAATTAATTTTCATTTCGTCAAATTTGGAAAGCATGATCTGGCAATTGTTGTAAGCGATATCTTCTTTACCGCCCATAGAAATCCAGAATAATTTTAAATTATTGTTTATTGAATCAACATTTTTTTTCATGAATTCATATTGATTTTCGGCGAGTTCTTTTTGCATTTGTTGTATCCATCCCGAACTAAATACTCCAAGGTAAGAAAACATATTTGTGTTATTTACTCCGACATAAAGTGTTTGTAGTCCACCCATTGATAAACCTGCAATCGCACGATTTTTGGCATCAATTTCAGTTCTATAATTTTTTTCAACAAAAGGAATAATACTATGCTTTAACTCAGCTTCGAATAATTTCAAAGTCATTTCTCCGAATCCAACCATGCCGCCGACATTACCATCCGGCATTACTATTATCATTGGTTTGGCTTTCTTTGCGGCAATAAGGTTATCAAGTATTAAGTCAGTTTTGCCTTGAGTAGCCCAACCTCTTTCGTCTTCGCCGCCTCCGTGTAAAATATATAAAACCGGATATTTTTCATTTCTCTTTTCATCATAACCCGGCGGTGTGTAAATATAGAATTGTCTCCATTTGTTCAGCACATTTGAATAATAACGTTTGATTCTAATTTCGCCGTGCGGAACATCTTTGAGAGCATAATATTGTTCGCCTTTAATCGGGATCTCAATACCGCTTGCCATCCTGCCCATACCGTAAAAAGTTTCACTCGCAGGGTCTGCAACGGCAACTCCATCAATCAATAATGAATAATAATGAAATCCTTCGCTAAGAGTATCTGTTGTTGTTTCCCAAAATCCTTCCGCATCTTTAACCAAATCATATTTTCTTCCTAAATCGATTTGTACTTTCTGTGCATCGGGTGCTTTGATTCGAAACTTAACACTGTTATCCGGCATAATCTGCGGATACTTTGCGCCTCTTACATTTGTCGAAGCTGGTGTGCCGAGAAGAGAATATTGTGAAAACTTGGAAGAATCAACCGATTTGAAAAGCAATTTGGAAAACATATACAGTGAATTCTTCCACACTTTAAAATCATGAACTCCCGGTTCGATATAATATATATGCGGCACATCATTCGCATATAAATATTCGTGTGTACGCTGGCTGAATGTAATCAAGCCGTCATTATCGCCGCATGAAATCCATAATAATTTTAGTTTCTTTTTTGTTTCAGTCGGGTTTGGTACGAGCAATTCAGGAGCTTTAGTATTCGGCGCAGAAGAAAATCCGCCGACCCATGCAAATATATCGAGGTTGCCCAATCCAAAATTGAGCGATTGCCCGCCTCCCATCGATAAACCGGCAATCGCCCTGTGTTCCCTATTTTTATGAACAGGGAATGTTGATTCAACAAACGGAATCAGGTCATTTAATAAATCTTTTTCAAAATCTGCAAAAGCTTGTACTTTAGCGCTATCGAAAATATTTCCGACTGCGCGGTCATTCTTCATTGCCCTGCCGTTGGGCATAACAACAATCATCGGCTCAATTTTATTTTCTGCATAAAGATTATCAAATATAATATCGGGTTGACCGCCGTTAAGCCATTCTTTTTCGTCGCCGCCAATACCGTGCAGAAGATATAAAACCGGGTATGTTTTATCTTTTGAAAACCCGGGAGGAGTGTAAATAACAGCTTTTCGTTTTGTGCCAACTGTTTTAGATTCATAAGTAACGGTATCAATTTTACCTTTGGGAATATCTTTACGAAGTACGTCGAAACCTATCGGGGCTTGTTTTTCTATTGTTTGTGCTTGTGCACTAAAACATAATACTAACGTAATTGTAATGAGAAGGAATACTTTTTTCATGGCTCCCCTAATTCTTTTATTAATTAATCTATTCTTTCATCACATGAAAAACTTCAAGAAAGAATAGTAATTGAATTTAGTAATCATTTAATCAGAATAAACTTTTTAGCGTCCACAAAACTTCCCGCCTGCATTTTATAAACATAAACGCCGCTTGCGAGATTTATACCTTTAAACTCAACTTCATAATTACCGCCCTGCTTTTCTTCGTTTACCAATGTTGCTATTTCGCTGCCGAGCATATCAAACACTTTGATGGAAACAAACTCCGTTTTAGGAATATTAAACTTAATTCTTGTTACGGGATTGAACGGATTAGGATAATTTTGCGATAAACTGTATTTGTCCGGCAGTTCATTTTCTTTAACAGATGTTGTTGTTCCTTTAAATGCTAATTGCGAAAAGTGATACAACCCGTGTTTCCAAACTTTCCAATCGTGGCCTGCACCTTCAACAAGACTGTAAATGTGAGGTACTTTTCGTTGATCAAGATAATCGTGTGTTTGTTTGCTAATGTAAAGTAATCCGTCGCTTGTGCCGCATGAAATCCAAAGCAGCAACAAACTATCAATTGCAGATGAAGGTTTAGGAACAAGCGCAGAAGGTGATTTAGTATTTGGCGCCGCCGAAAACGCGCCGACCCAGGCAAATTTGTTAAAATGAGCTAATCCAAAATTTAGAGATTGCCCGCCTCCCATCGATAGACCTGCAATAGCTCGGTGTTCTCTTTCTGATGAAACGGAATAGCTTGAATCTATAAACGGTATCAAATCATTTAAAAGATCGAACTCAAAAGTTTCGAATGCTTTAACTTTATCCGGTGCATAAATATCTCCCGAAACATTATCATTTTTCATTGCGCGTCCGTTCGGCATAACAACAATCATTGGTTCAAGTTTTTGTTCGGCATACAAATTATCCAGGATATTTTGTGGACGCCCACTATTCAGCCATTCGCGTTCATCGCCGCCTATTCCATGCAGAAGGTAAAGAACATTATATTTTTTATCGGGTGAATAGTCTGGAGGTGTGTAAACAACTGTCTGCCTATTTACACCTACTGTTGTTGAGTGATATGTTACAGTAGTAATTTTTCCATGAGGTATGGCAGAATTAGCTTTATCGAAACCTGATGGAGGCAGGGGGTAATTGTTGCTGTCGCTTGCTTCTGTATAACTGCTATTATAAGATTTAGGAATTTGCTGTGAGTAATTAATAAGATTCAAAGTTATCAATAGAAAAAATACGTGCAAAAAGGATTTAAAAAACTTCATTTATTTACTCCATTTTCTGATTAAGTGTAAAGTTGATAATTGCTCTCATCAAATTTATTTTGTTGCTAAATTTTTCATCCATTTAAAAATAGGCGTCATCCATTCTTCAGTTGGCTGCCTTAAAACAAACCCATGATTTCCTTTCGGGTAGACATGCAATTCAGCATCTACTTTATTATGTCTCAATTTTTCGTAATAAATTATGCTGTTGTCAACATCAACCACGGTATCATCACCGGCGTGAGTGATATAAGCCGGCGGTGTATTTTCGGTAACTTGTAATTCATTAGAGAATTGATCCACAATTTCTTTTGTCGGATCATTTCCCAATAGATTATTTCTTGATCCCATGTGTGTTAAATTTTCCTGCATGCTAATAACCGGATAAATTAGTATCTGAAAATCAGGACGAACGCTTGTGTTATTTGGATTTTCTAAAATAACTTTATCAAAATGAGTGGCGGCGGTTGATGCTAAATGTCCCCCGGCAGAAAAACCCATTATTCCTACTTTGTCTTTATTAATTCCCCATTTTGCAGAATTTTCTCTCACAATTTTTATTGCATGCAACGCATCCTGCAACGGACCTATTTTTTTATCTATCATGGTTGAATCGTTGGGAAGTCTGTATTTAAGTACAAAAGTCGCAATACCGTTTTTTGCAAATTCATTCGCGGTTTTTATTCCTTCGCCTTGATAAACAACAACACCATATCCTCCTCCCGGACAAATTACAACCGCTGCGCCTGTTGCTATTCCTTTTTCCGGGAGAAAAATTTCGAGTGTTGGTTTTGTTACACCGAAAAACATTCCATTGTTTTCTTTTTCAATTGTGTTGGATTTCTTTGAGTTGGGAATATCGCCTTCGTACAAATCAATAATTCCTTGTGCATTTATATTTAACGAAAGCATCATTATCAAAATAATATAAGATATTATGTTATTCATTTTCCGGCAGCTCTATTATTTTTATTGTTTAATAATGTCGATTTTCATTTTATAAAAAGAAGTTTTTTTGTTTCAACATATGATTCATTTTTACCCAGTTGATTTGCACTTGCATTAAGCCGACAAAAGTATGTGCCGCTTGCCAATCCGTCCGCGTTCCATTTATGCGAGTATGTACCGGGAAGCATCTCATCGGAAATAAGTTTAGACACTTCTCTTCCCAATACATCAAAAACTCTGATTGTGACATAAGATTGCGTTTGTATATTAAAAGTAATTGTAGTTGACGGGTTAAACGGGTTCGGATAGTTCTGCTCTAATAGAAATTTTGAGGGAATATTAATACTACCTGTTTCTATACTTGTAATATTCGATTCTTTTGTAAAAAAATCTACCATCATATTAATATACTTTTCAACATGTACACCGGGACCATGTCCTCCATCGGCAACAGGAACAAATTGACTTGGTACCTTAGCTTTTTGTAATTCATTAAACAAAATTTCACTCTGGCAAAAAGGAACCACCGGGTCTTTGTCGCCGTGAATAATTAG
>CAZRMG010000201.1:0-5856 GCA_964601095.1 uncultured Melioribacteraceae bacterium
AGCGTTATCGATATTGCCGCCCTTAATCAAGCCGTTGTTTGCAAGCATTTCAACTTCACTTAAAAAGCAGAAAGTACGTGCCGGCGCAAACTCTGTTACAAATTCTTTTTCGAGATCGAATAAACCAGTGTGCTGACTTCCGAGTGCAGGGTTTTGATAATCCACCATAATAGTAATTCGATAACTGTTCATCGGAAGAGCAACGATATCAGCTTGCCGGTCTTCATCGCTGTACATAACAGTTTGATCGATCACCAAATAATCTTTAGGTGCATCTTGAGTTACAAAACCGGCTTCGGTTAATTTATCCACAAAGGGCATCGAACTGCCGTCGCCAACAGGGGGTTCAATCCCGTTTAATTCAATTATTATATTATCTATTTGTAAGCCGACAATTGAAGCTAAAACATGTTCAACCGTGTGAACTTTTGCGCCGCCAATACCAAGAGTTGTACCCCTTGAAATATCTACTACATAATCTGCATTTGCCGGGATTTCAGGTTTATCGGGTAGGTCAACTCTAATAAATTTAATCCCGTAATTTTCCGGGGCAGGTTTGAAAGTTAATGTGCATGAAGTTCCTGTATGTAATCCGGTTCCCGAAATTGAAACCGGTTTGGCAATTGTTCTTTGAAGTTCGAGCATTAATTTCCTTTAGATTGAGTTAAATCCAAAATTTTACGCTCCAAAGATGCAATTTTTTCTTCTAATTTCTTAATGTTTTCTGCCATTGCCGGAACATTGCGTAATTGTGCTTCAATACGAAGCTGGGCGGACATTTCCTGTGCGGGTGAACCTCGGTATTTTCCCGGCTTTGTTATCGATTTTGAAATCCCTGCTTGTGCGCCTAAAATAGAACCATCGGCGATTTCGATATGACCAACTATTCCAACTTGACCAGCAACCATGCAATGTTTGCCGACTTTTGTACTGCCGGAAATTCCGGCTTGAGCAGCAATTGCCGTATGATCTCCAATTACAACATTATGAGCAATTTGAACTAGGTTATCAATCTTAACGCCTTTTTTCAAAACAGTAGAACCGAATGCCGCACGGTCGATAGAAACATTGGAGCCGAGTTCAACATCATCTTCCAAAATCACATTTCCAATCTGCGGCACTTTTTCGTATTCACCTTTTTGATTCGGTACATAACCAAAACCGTCAGAACCTATGCATGTGTTTGAATGAATAATTACGCTGTTACCGAGAATACATTCTTCGCGGATTGTAACGTTTGGATAAATTAAGCAGCTTGATCCGACTTTCACATTTTCCATTAAAACAGAATTGTGATAAATCATTGTATCATCGCCGATAATGCAGCCTGCAGAGATAACAACATTTTTTCCTACGGAAACATTTTTACCAATTTTTGCGGAAGGATCGATCGATGCTGATGAATCTATTCCTTTAAGATGAAGTTTTGGTTTTAAAAATGTTGTTATGATTTTTTGAAGTGCAACATTTGGATTTTTAACTTCGATGTAATTTAAGTCGCCGCGTGTTTTTTGAAATGCCGGACTTATAATAACGGCAGATGCTTTCGTGGTTTCTAAAAATTTTTCATAAGCAGGGAGGTAAAGAAAGGTTAAATCGCCTTTTTGTGCTTCTTCAATTTTAGCAATGCCGGAAATTTCAACATCCGGATTACCGATAACAACACCGCCGACAAAGTCGGCGGCATCTTTAAGCTTAATTTTCATAAGAACTCATTTTAATTTTTCGAGCACTTGATTTGTAACGTCGTATTCTTCTTTAGCAAATAAGAAAATAATATCGCCACTTCTATCGAAAATAAAGTCATAATCTTCGTCTTTTGCAACTTCCTGTATTGCGTTGAAAATTCTGTTTTGAATCGGTTTCATAAGTTCTTCTTGTTTTTGGAAAAGTTCGCCTCGAACGCCGAATTTTTCCTGGCGGTATTTCGAAGTAGCATCTTCCATTGCAACAAGTTCTTTTTCAATCTCGACTCTTTTTTGCTCGCTTAAAATCAACTTTCTTTTTTCATAGTCGTCGTATTTTTCTTTCCAATCTTTTTCCATTTTGCTTAATTCTTCCTGCCATTCCTTAATTAGAGCGTCAAGCTTGGTTTGAGTATCTTGAGCTTCAGGCAGTTGTTTCATAATCGTATCGCTGTCAACGTAACCGATTTTTGGCTGAGCAAATGTTGTTGATGCTGCAAAAAACAAAAATGATAGAACTATTCCTATCTTCTTCATGATCTATTTCCGTCTAAATTATTATTTACCTCTTTTTAAGCGATCGAGCACTTTGAAAGTAACATCGTATTGTGCGTCGGCATAAAGAACAATAACTTCACCGGCTTTATCCAAAACGTATTGCATACCTTCTTCTTTAGCAATGTCTTCGATAGCTTGAAAGATTTTCTTTTTAACCGGCGCCATCAATTTATCCTGTTGAACAAAATACTCGCCGTTTGGCTGAGAAAATATTTGTTGGTCTTTTTCAAGGATAATTTTTTGCACTTTTTGTTGTTCTTCCTGTTTCATTGTGTTTGCTTGCTTTTGGAAATCTGCATATTGTTTTTGCAAATCTGCCGTCATGCTGTCGGCTTCTTTTCTCCATCCTGCAACCATACCTTCCAAATCGCTTTTTGCTTTAATTGCTTCAGGGTATTGAGCTAAAATAACTTCAGAATCTACATAACCAACTTTGAATTGGGAAGGTTGTGCATTATTTGTTTGAGCCATCGCAAGTGTAGCAAATAAAATTGTAAAAAATAAAATACTTCTTTTCACGTTAACCTCATTATAAATTAATTGTTAAAAACCTTTACCGAACTGGAAGTGAAACATCCACTGCGGCTCTTCGCCGTCAACACTTCTACGGTCGAAACCGTAACCGTAATCAAATCCTAATAGACCGATCGGATTGATCATAATTCTTGCGCCGATACCGACGGATCGTTTCAAATCGAATAAGTTTGTTTGTTTTATATCGAAATATACATTACCTGCCTCAGCAAATGCCAATAAATAAATCGGTATTGGTTCTAATGCCAATGCAGCTCTAATTTCAGTTGTAAATTTAGTCATTACTTTACTTCCAAGAACATTTCCGCTTGAAGCTTGTGAACCAAGACTTCTATCATCGTAGCCGCGCAAAGGAGTTGTAGCTATAATCATTCCGTTGCCGCCCATGTAGTATAGTTCAAACGGTTGTATTGGAGTGCCGGAAATTAATTCTCCAATGTAACCAATGTCCGCACTTGTATATAAAACAACTCTACTGGAATTGAAAAGCGGTTTATACCATTCCGATTTAAAATCCAGTTTGAAATAATCAACATTGCCGGGGAGGAATGGACCGCCGGAAAGCTCACCGCTTAATGAAAATTTCGAGCCGCGAGCAGGGAATATTGGATTGTCAATATCGGTTCTAGAAATAACGGTACCGATTGTATATTGCCTTGTAACGCCTTCCTGATAATATCCCTGACCATTGATAACATCATTGTATTGGAATCTGAAAATACCCTGGACGTAAAAGAAATCGTCTGGCCACGTTAAACGTCTTCCGAGTTTAAATGTAATTCCACTTTGACGTAAATCGTAAACATATTGCTGACGTGTATCAAACATATCCGCGCCGACAAGAGTCGGTGTATCCATAAACCAAGGTTCGGTAAAACCAAGGGAGAATGTTCTATAATAGTTGCCAACACCGAACTGCCAGTTAAAATTAAGAATTTGTCCGCCGCCCATTTGGAATGGTTCGGTAATAGAAAAATTTGAAAGTGTAAAACCAACAGCCCCGCTAAATCCGAACGCGCCGCTGTAACCAACGGATGCATTTAAATAGTCGCTTGATTTTTCTTCAACTTTGTAAGAAACATTTACCGTACTGTCGTTCACCGGACGGTAATCTATTCCTTTATACAGTGCTTCTACATTGAAGTATTGTAGGTTTGATAGTTGCTGGATACTTCTTAAAATATATGCACGGCTGAAATAGTTGCCGGGTATTGTATAAAGTTCGCGGCGTATTACTTTATCTTTTGTTTTATCGTTGCCGAGTACATCAACTTTGCCGATTTTAAATCTGTTGCCTTCGTTCATTTTAATTGTGATGTCGATTGAATCGCCGCCAATAATTTGTTCTTTTTCGTCGAGTTGAAACATCAAATAACCGTTATCTTGATAGAGCGAAGATACATCGGATTGTTTTTCGTTGTAGTGCAGATTCAGGTTGAATTTTTCGTAATCAAAAATATCGCCTTTCTGAAAATCCAATCGATCATTTAATGCTTCAACCGGATAAACAGAATTGCCTTCCCAAACTATATTACGAACTTTATACTGTGGTCCTTCGTAAACATTTAAAATTAGATCGAGATCTTTTTTATCTTCCGAATAAATAACCGAATCGCCGAGAATCATAAAATCACGGTAGCCATTTTTACGGTAAAACTTTACTAATAGTTCTTTGTCCTTTTCGAATTTATTGCGTTTGAAATTAGAAGACGACCAAAACTTCCACCATCTTTTTTCGCTTGTTTCATCGAACTCACTTTTTAAATCGTCATCATCGAAAGCATCATTCCCCGTAAAAGAAATCTTCGCAACCGAAACTTCATTGCCTTCGTCAATATCCAAAATCAATAAAGTTCTTGTTTGAACTCTCGATATCGCATTCATGGAAACAGATTTTTCAACTTCGTAAGTAGTTTGATATTCCTGCGAAAGATCTTTGTTGTTTCGCCACGTAACGATTATTTCATCGCCGGATGTGTCCGCTTGAAAAAATGAATAATAATGTCCTTCAATTTTTGCATTGAGGAAACCTTCTTCCTCATAAAGCTCTTTTATTTTGGAAAGAAATCTTGCAACTTCCTGTGGCTTTAGCGTTTGACCTTTAACTATTGTTATTTTTTTGTTGATATCATCTTCGCTGACTTCATCATTACCCCGCAATACAACAGATTCAAGCCGGGAATATTCCTTGATATCAATTCTAAGAAAAATTCCGTTATCGACCTTTTTCTCTATAGTTAAATTTACATCTTCAAATATCCCCAAATTCCATAAACGCTTAATTGCGTTATTTGTTTGGTCGCCGGGGATATCAATTTCATCACCAACTTTAAGCCCGGTGTTTGCGATGATTGTTTGTGCATCGGCAGTTTTATTCCCGACAACTGAAATGCCGAGTATTTTGTAATTCACCTTTTGAATCTGCGGGTAAATTACAATAAAAGAAAATAAAAATATGACGAGACTATACTTTAGCCAGCTTCTTGGAGTGATTATTTGCATTATTTTTTTTGCTCAAGTTATCCGATAATTGTTCACTTACTAAGCCGAATCTTCTTTCTCTTTTTTGAAAATCTTTAACGGCTTCTATTAAATTTTTACATCTAAAATCCGGCCAAAGAACATCGGAGACAAAAATTTCGGAATATGCAATTTGCCACAATAAAAAATTACTTATCCTAAATTCACCACTTGTTCTAATTAAAAGATCCGGATCAGGCATTCCCGAGGTTGTTAAATTCTTTGTAATTATTTCCTCGGATATTTCTTCCGGTTTTATCTTACCGGAAACAGCTTGTGTGCTTATATTCTTTATTGCTTCTACAAGTTCCCATCTTCCGCTGTAGCTTAAAGCAAGGTTCAACGTCATCTTGGTGTTGTTGTATGTCTTTTCAAACGCTTGATTTAATTCTTGCTGAACAATTTCCGGGAGTGAATTTATATTACCTATTGCTGTTAATTTGATGTTGTTGGAATTTAATTCATTGGTTTCATTCTGAAGACTTTTTACTATAAGGCGCATCAGAGCAGTCACTTCATCTTTGGGGCGTTTCCAATTTTCAGTTGAGAAAGAATAAAG
>CAZRMG010000202.1:0-5820 GCA_964601095.1 uncultured Melioribacteraceae bacterium
GCCCGAAGCAAAAGCAAGAGCTAAAAAAATAGTTGATAATCTTTTGGTCTCAATGGGCGAAAGCATTAAAAATGTTGAATGGATGAGTGATGCTACAAAACAACAAGCTTTAAAAAAACTCGGCACATTCGGCGTTAAAATTGGCTACCCCGATAAATGGACAGATTACAGTGCGTTAGAAGTTTCAAGAGCTTCATATTTTCAAAATTTAAGAAACGCTATGGCTTGGGCTAAAAAAGATAATATGAAAAAACTCGGTCAACCGGTTGATAGAACAGAATGGGGTATGAATCCACAAACAGTTAATGCATATTATAACCCTGTGATGAACGAAATATGCTTCCCTGCAGCAATTTTACAACCGCCGTTCTTTAATCAAAATGCAGATGATGCTGTTAACTATGGCGCAATGGGAGTTGTTATTGGTCATGAGATTACACACGGTTTTGATGACCAGGGCAGAATGTATGATGAAAACGGGAACATTAGAGAGTGGTGGACAAAAGAAGACAGCGAAAATTTTAAAGCGCGCACGCAAAAGCTTGTTGATCATTATAATAGCTTTGTTGCAATCGATACTTTTAGAGTTGACGGCGCATTAACTTTAGGCGAAAACATTGCCGACCTTGGCGGGTTGACTGTTTCGTTCGCCGCTTATAAAAAGACGGATGAATTTAAGAAGGGAGAAGCGATTGACGGGTTTACTCCGGCACAAAGATTTTTCCTCGGTTATGCTCAAGTATGGGCAAATAATATCCGCCCGGAAGCTTTGAAACTAAGATTGAAAACAGATGTTCATTCACCCGGTTACCAAAGAGTGAACGGACCATTAATGAACTTACCTGAATTCTTTGAAGCATTCGATGTTAAACCGGGTGACCCGATGAGAAACCCCGATGATAAAATTGTGAAAATTTGGTAATACTGTTATAGCAGATCAAGAGCAAGAATAGGAGCAAGAGCAAGATTAGAAAACTTGAAATCGATTTTTTTCTTAATCTTACACTTGCTCTTGATCTTAATCTTTTATTATTTCCATCCCGTATGTATATCAATTAAACGAGGGAATAAATGCATGCACTCGAAGTAAAAAATCTAACAAAAACATTCGATAAGGTTGTTGCAGTTAATAAAGCATCTTTCGAAGTGCCCGAAGGTTCTATATTCGGACTTATCGGAAGAAACGGCGCCGGTAAAACCACAACTATCAGAATGATGATGAATATTTATCTCCCCGATGAGGGCGAAGTAATTTTAAAAGGAGCAAAAGTTGGGCAGGAGTTTAAAAATAAAGTCGGCTATCTCCCCGAGGAGCGCGGACTTTATAAAAAGATGAAGGTGTTGGAAACACTTTTGTATTTTGCAGAAGTCAAGGGAAAGTCCGGAAGAGAAGTTCATAAAAAAGCCGAAGAATATTTAAAACGGTTTGAACTTTACGATAGACGCCTTTCGAAAGTCGAAGATTTATCTAAAGGAAATCAGCAAAAAATACAATTCATTTCAACTATTCTTCACGATCCGGATTTTATTATTCTCGACGAGCCATTCTCAGGACTCGATCCGGTAAATACAAATTTATTAAAAGATATTATTCTTGAGATGAAACAAAAAGGCAAAGTGATAATATTTTCAACGCATCTTATGGATTTTGCGGAAAAAATGTGCGACCATATTGCAATGATCGATCATGGAAAAATTATTTTGAAAGGATCGCTTAAAGAGGTTAAATCAAATTTTGCTCAGAAAAACGTAAGCTTGAATTACGAAGGCGATATATCGTTCCTTAACGGCAGCGGCATAATTGAAAAGATTGAAAACTTCGGCAACACAACGGGCATTAGACTTAAAGATTCCAAACACACGCAAGAGTTGTTGAGAATGCTTGTTGATAAAAATATAGTAGTGAAAAAGTTTGATGCAAATGAAATTTCGCTGCATGAAATATTTTTGGAATTAGCCGGAAGTGAAGAATTGAACACGGAGGTGCGCAATGTTTAATAAAAGAATACTTGCTATTATCAAAAGAGAACTGCGCGAAAAATTAATGTCGAAAGCATTCATTCTAATGACTCTTTTATTTCCACTGCTAATGTTCGGCGGAATCGGTATTCAGGCATTGTTGCGCGGAGACGAAGGCAGCTCTAATGTTGTTTTAATTTCCGATACGCAAACACTCTTCGAAGCTTTCCAAAATGAATTATCAACTTCGGAATCTATTAAAGAAGGAAAAATTACTTTCACTTTTAAATTGATGAATAAGGACAGCGTTGATGCATTTCTCGACAAAAATAAAACGGATATGCTCGAAGGGAAAATTACAGGCGTTCTATTTGTTCCTGCATCGGTAATGAGCGATAAGAAAATTGAATACTATTCAAAGACGCCGACAAATATGACTCTTCATAGAAGAATTGAAGGGCCGATAAACAAGGTGTTGGTTGATAATTATTTCATCAATAAAAATCTTTCAAACGAAGATTTGGATTTTGCACGCAAGGGAATTGACATAGAAGGATTTAAAGTATCGAAAGAAGAAAACAAAAAAGAAGAGGGATACGGTAATATTATTCTATCATATGTTTTTACCTTTTTACTTTATATAAGTTTGTTGATGACTGGCTCGATGATGATGCAGTCTGTAATTGAGGAAAAGAGCAATCGGATTGTTGAAGTTATGCTTTCTTCTGTTAGTCCGAGTGAATTGTTGGGCGGTAAAATTATCGGTTCGGGAATTACAGCTTTAGCACAAATGGCTATCTGGCTTTCACCTATTATTTTAATAATCTCAACAACATGGATTGCACTTCCGCCGGAAATTGCGTTCAGCATAACAATGAAACATATCGTGTTTTTAATGTTAAACTTTTCGCTGGGTTTAATTACTTACCTCGGTTTATTTGCAACTGTCGGCGCAATATTCGACAACCCGCAGGATGCACAATCCGGTATGTGGCCGGTAATGATGCTGATATTGATTCCTTTCTTTATTGCATTTTCAATGCTCGAAAATCCGAACAGCCCTATTGCAAATATTGCTTCGCTTCTCCCGTTTGCATCCATTATGATTATGCCTGTTAAAATGACTGTTGTGGATGTGCCGGTTTGGCAGTTAATTCTCAGTCTTGTGATTAATACATTAACAATTTTTGCTATATTTCCGGTGGCCGGAAAAATATACCGCGTTGGTATTTTAACAACCGGTAAAAAACCAAAATGGTCTGAAGTTGTTAAATGGATTAAATACAAATATTAAATTTATTCGTAGCGCAGATTAATAATCTGCGCTGCATTTTTTTATGGAAGAAAAAGAACTATATCCATCATTACTTGAAAAACTCGCCAAAGATTATTCTCTTCAAAAAGATTTGCTGCCCGCACAATCCGACATTGAAACAATACGCAAACATTTGATTAAACGAGTAACGGAATTGATGGCATTAGACTTCGACCGATTTATTAATAGTCTTTACCGTATTGATGTAAACGAATCCAAAGTTCACGAAATACTATATTCCAAAGACAGAACGTTAATACCGGAAAAATTAGCCGATCTTATAATTGAACGTCAACTAACACGTGTAAAAACACAAATTCTTTATAAGCAGGGAAAATTATAAACATAACTTTTCTTTGAACATGCCTCTACGCTTCTTATTTTAAGTCGTTGAATTTATAGGAATACTCAATGGCTACAAGAATTATTAAAAAATATCCGTTTATCGATTACATTGCAATTACAATCGGGGCTGCTTTCATGGCTTTAGGTATTGGAATTTTTTTAGTTGACGCGAAGGTAGTTCCGGGCGGTGTCAGCGGTTTGGCAATGGCATTTCATTATTTATCGGGCGGTAAACTACCGGTTGGAACTTTAATTTGGATTATGAACATCCCTTTGTTTTTTTGGGGAATGAAAGAGCTCGGTAAACAATTCGGTTTAAAAACGTTTTTTGGGTTCACACTAAGCTCCTTTTTTATCGATTTGTTCCGCGGCGATATTCCCGGGCTTGGATTTATACGTTTACAAGAATCTAAAACAGTTGTCGATTTAGCGCAGAATGATTTTTTGTTTTTGATATTGATCGGTGCGGTTTTTATTGGAGTCGGACTTGGCATTATATTTAAATTCAGAGGTACAACGGCGGGCTCGGATATAATCGCGGCAATAATGCAAAAAAGATTTGGAATAAAACCCGGCATGGCAATAATGATTATCGATTTTTTTATTATTGCTTTAGCGGGATTTATTATCGACATAAAAGATCTTTCTCCCGACCGCCCGGCGCTGTCGCTTACGCTTTATGCAATTTTTCTTCTGTTCATTTCATCGCGATTGATTGACATAATTATTGACGGATTTGATTATGCACGAGCCGCCTATGTTGTTACCGATAAGTATGAAGAGATAATCAACGTCATCCTTAACGAAATGGGCAGGGGGGTTACTGCAATTAAAACAAGGGGAGTTTATAGAAACATCGAACGCGAAATGATATTTACCGTTGTATCAAATAAGGAAGTTACACGGCTTGTAGATATTGTTAAAGATGTTGACCCGACAGCGTTTGTGATTATAAGTAATGTTCACGAAGTACTCGGCGACGGATTCCGAAGAAGGATATAATTAATAAAAAAGATTAATCGCTAAAGGACTATATTTTATTTTTTCAAGCAGCTAATTGTCTTGTGATTTTTCTTTTTGCGACGGGCAGAATAGTTTCATTAAACGGCAAATCAAGATCTGTACTTATATTATAGAAAGCAGGATTCGGTAAATCTGGGTATTTTGTTATTAATTCCACTCTTATCTTTTCAAGCGAATAATTAAAATCGGCGGCAGGCATTTTTTCAACAAGATTTGTTGTTAATGTTGAAAACGGAACATCCGAATCGTAAACATTTGTAACTTCAAAACGAAACACGTGAATGTTGTTTTCTTTATTATCAGGAATAATAAAATATCCCTCGTTTATATAGAACGGTGTAATTCCAACATGTTTAATAGATAATTGTGATTCTACAAAATCAAAAATTGCCGTTGCTTCGTTTATTACTTCTTTAATTCTAGGAGTTGCCCATGTAATAAAATCAAAAAGTTTTAACAAATTATAATCATCACTTTCTTCAGTATCGAATTCGTTAATTAATTTGTGATTTTCAAAATCAGTTCCGGTTATTTTAGGTGTCTTTGAAAGAAACAAATATTTCCGCTGATTTATTAGACTGTGCAGCATATTCCACAATTCAATTAATTCACCGAAGGAGGGATATAGTAAATTTTTATGAAGCTTATCGGAATAATTTTTTAATGCCGCCAATACCTTGTATTCCGATAGTTCTTGATCCTCGACCGACGAAGTAAATATATCTAATGTTAAATTGTTCATTTTCATTCTCTTGTTAATCCATTATCGATTCAAATATGGAATATTTTAGTATTTGATAAAATTTTTTTTTGTGGTGTAATAGTTCTTTAACGAATCTTTTATGATTAATCGTTAACTAAATGGTGCGCGCCGTCAATTTGTTTTGTGATTTTTAGATTTGACTTTCGAATTTTATAACAGGTATCTCATTATTGGGTGGGATTTTGAGTGCCTTGCAACTTTTTTAAAACCGGCTTTCTCAAATGCCGACGGTATTCCGGTCCATGCGAAGGCGGCTGGAATATTTTTTGAATATGGAACTGCAGGATAACCTTCAAGAATTTTATTTTTTTCTTTTCGAATTCGGAAGCGCTCAATCTCCACGCCATACATCAACACCCACCGCATGCGCCGCGGTCTCCGAAAAGTTTTTCAAAATCATTCCATGTTTTATTGG
>CAZRMG010000203.1:0-5809 GCA_964601095.1 uncultured Melioribacteraceae bacterium
CGGAATTACTCTTGCAACAATTCCTTCGGCAATATGAATTAGGAAAAATGATACGAGTACAGGCGCTGCAATTTTAACGGCAATTACAAAAACAGAGGCCGTAAATTTCATCAGTATCTCAAATAAAGGTTTTTCAATTATATAATTGCCGAGCGGCACTATGGAAAAAGAAGTGTGGAGCGCGCGGATTAAATAATGATGACCGTTAATCAATAAGAAAACTAGCATTGCCATAAAAAAGATTACTTCGCCAACTACGTTATTGCCGGATTCTTCAAAAGGATTTAACAATTGTGCGGCGCTTAAACCAATATCAAAACCAATTAACGAGCCCGCAAATGAAATTCCATAAAAAACCATATTCAAAGCAAAGCCGATTATTAAACCTATAATTACTTCCTTCACAACGTTTGAAACTAAAAACCATGTTCCGAATTCAACACTAATTTTTGTTTTATCAACTGTGCTGAAAATTACATATGCAATAACGAAGGCGATAAAGATTTTTGGTATCGTGGGAAATGCGCTATGACTAAACAGCGGCGCAGATATAAAAGCAGATAATATTCTTACGAATATTAAAAGAAGTATTACGAAATCTGTTACGAGTATTGTACTCATTTGCCCAGCGTTGTCATTAAGTTAAACATTTTTAAAGTGATGCTTATCATTTTATCCATTATCCAGGGTATAAGAAAAATTATTGTTGCCGCCGTAAATAAAATTTTAGGTACGAAGGTCAACGTCATTTCCTGAATTGATGTTGCCGCTTGAAATATTGATATTATTATACCGACGATAAGCGATACAGCAAGTACCGGCAACAATATTATGAATGTTGTATAAAAAACTTCGGTTAATACTTCTATAATTAATTCTTCCGTCATGCCCCAAAACTCCTTACTACTGAACCGACAATTAAATTCCATCCGTCAACTAAAATGAAAAGTAAAATTTTAAATGGGAGAGAAATCATCATGGGCGGAATCATCATCATACCCATCGATAATAAAATACTTGAGACAATCATATCAACCATTATAAACGGGATAAACAAAAAGAACCCCATAATAAAACCTGTTCGCAGTTCGCTAAGTGCGAATGCCGGTACTAAAATATAAGTAGGCAAATCTGTTCTGCTTTTCGGACGTTCGATAGTTGCCATTCCCAAAAACAATTCCAAATCTTCGTCGCGCACATGCTTAAACATAAATTCGCGTATCGGTTCAATACCCTGATCGTACGCTTGATCCATTGTAATTTTTCCGTCCATCAACGGTTTAAGCGCGTTGTCATTAACTTTATTCCACGTTGGCGCCATAACAAAAAACGTAATGAAAAGAGCGATACCGGCAAGTAATTGCCCGGGCGGCATTTGCTGCGTACCAAGTGCGTTTTTCAAAAAGTGGAATACAATGATTATTCTTAAGTATGCCGTAGTCATAATCATTATTGACGGGGCGAGTGAGAGCACCGTCATCAATAAAAGTATTTGCAGCGTTGTTGAAACGTCTTCAGGGTTATCCGAACTCTTTATATCGAGTCCGATACTTGGTAATGGTATTTTAGTTGATTGCTGCGCGGATATTTCGCCGGAACAAATCAACAGTAATAAAATCAGCGCCGCTGGATAAATATATTTTTTCATCTGAAATTAAGATTCTTTTTAAGTACATCCATAAAATTTTCTTTACCTCTTGATTCGAAAGTGATTTCATCTTCGGGACTAACATCAAATTCTTTTAAGAGGTTGATAGAGCTATCGCTAACGCCGAGTACAAGAAGCCGGTCTTTAACTTTTATAATCGAAATGTATTTTTTAGGAAGAATCATTTTGGAAGACATCACTTTTACATCAACACCTAAACTTGCGTTGTTCCTTGCTTTGAATGAATATTTTCTAACATACCAAAGCACTCCGCCGAGAAGAGCCGTAATTAAAAGCAGGGGTAATAACATTCTAATTATATCGAAGAATGACATTAATAAATTCCTTTTAATCTTTCTGAAGCATCGCTTAGATTAATAATTCTTATACCGAAATGTTTATCTATAACCACAACTTCGCCTTCGGCAATTTTTTTATTGTTCACAAAAATATCTACAGGTTCGCTTGCCAGTTTATCAAGTTCAATAACATAACCGCGTTCAAGTTCAAGAATATCTTTAATCTGCATTTTTGTTCTACCCAACTCAATAAAAACGTTTAGCTGCAGATCGCGTAATAGATTCAAGCGGTCGTTTGAAATATTGCCTTTTGAAGTTGCTTCGTCGAACTCTTCAAATTCCGCTTTCTCTGCAACAATATTCATTTCCATTTCTGCGGAGTTGTCAAGATTATCGAGATTATCTTCAAACTGCTCGTTTTGATTTAGATCGTCCATGTTCATATCCAAAATAATTTGTCCTTTATCTACTTATTTTAATTCTTGTTCGGAAAGAATTTCTCTTCTGCTGATTTTTACTGCTTTCTTTTTATTCACTACTCCAGGTCTGCCGTAAAACAAAGTTTTTGTTCCGAATTTTACAACGCTTTCATCGCTAATTTTATTATCAAGTTTGATGATATCGCCTTTTTGAAGTTCTATTAATTCATTTACCGTAATAGATGAATGGCCAAAAATTACCGAGACGGGCAACTCTGTTTTGAATAAACTATTGGTAAGAATTTCTTTTGAAGTTGTACCGTGATATTTTGTCGGTCTTAACGATGAAAGTTTTTGGGAAGATAGTTTTGCAAGTATAGCATCGAATGCAAACGTAGCGTAACATAAATTCATCATGTAAGATCTTTCGCCGATTAATACTTCGAAAGAAATTAAAAGTACCGATTCATTGGGCGATGTAATTTGTGCGAAATCTATATCGGGTTCAAAACGGTCGATTGCAAATTCCATCTTTTCAATTGTAGCCCAGCCCTTTTTCAAATCGAGCATAATTTTTTCAGTAACTACATTCAGTACTTTCTGCTCAATTGGTGTTATTATATTTGATTGTTTTGCACCGAGTCCGTTACCGCCAAGCAAACGATCTACAAGCGTTAAAGCAAATTCAGGACTAAGTTCAAGAATACCTTTTATATCGGAATTTTTGATATCAAAAGTGAATAAACAAGCAGGATTGGATACCGACAAAATGTATTCGGAATAATAAAGTTGATCAACACCGCTTACGTTAATTGTAACAATTGATTGCAATTTCGAAACAAGAAAAGAAGCGAAATTTTCCGCAAACACTTCGTGGATGTTCTTAATTGTGCGTAATTGGTTCTTGGAAATTCTGTTCGGAAGGCGGAAATCGAAAAGTACTGCTTCTCTTTTTGATTCCATTACCTCAGGCTGCTCTTCAACTCCGCTTTTTACATTATTAAGCAGCGCATCAATTTCTTGTTGTGATAATACTTCAGCCATAGTTTAATTTATTATGTATTTACTGAAATAAACTTTGTTGACTTTTATCTGCGGTAAATTTGTATTTAATTTTTTTGAGATTTCTGTGCGCAGAGTGTCTTTATACAAAGTATTGTTTAGTTGATTAATTGTTTTGCTCGATAAAACGGAAATGATTAAATCTTTTACAACAATTTCTTTTTCTTTTATTTCTTTCTCGGCTTCCTGCGTAGCAAGATCAAAAGCTATAGAGGTAAGTAGTAATTGATCACCGTTTGTTCCTGCAGGATTTACAATAACATCATCAACCGAATAGAGATATTTACCAACCGATGCCGTTTCTTTTTTTGCAGGTTTTGATGCCGCATCTTTAGTTTTTTGTTCGGTTGTTTGCCCTGCGGCAGACTGCAATTCGGAATTGCCTTGAACCTTATTCAACAAAATATTTGCTGTTACAAAGTAAACAACTATTAATTGCAGGATAAATAAAGGAAGTCCGAAGAGGATAATTTTCATATTTATTCCGCCCTTTTTTGATTCGGGAATTTCAACTGCTTGTTTTTCGGGGTTTGTGTTTTCTTCTTCCATTTGAACTGTAATTTTTTTTTACTTTATTAATTCAATCAATGTGCCATCATAAAAAATGCGAAAAAAATAAAAAAATGGGCTTTTGAGGGATAAAAGTGGTTAATATTACTCAGTTGCCTGAATTCGGTATGATTAATTTATAGCTTTGTGCCTCCGCAGCTAAACCGCAGAGGCACATCGCCGTTAAGAATATTATCTGATTAAGTTTGTTATCTCCTGGAGTAAATTATCAGCAGTTGTTACAACGCGGGCGTTTGCCTGGAATCCTCTTTGAGATACTATCATTCTCGTAAACTCTTCAGACAAATCAACGTTTGATTGTTCAAGAGCACCGGATTGAATTGTTGTAACAGAGTTTTCCCCGGGAGTGTCGATTCTTGGATCACCAGAGTTTGCTGCTACGTTGTACATGTTATCGCCAACGCTAACAAGACCGTTTAAGTTAGCAAACGTAGCAACCATTATTTGAGCTAATGTTCTTGAATTACCGTTTGAAAAAATACCGATAATCTTTCCGTATTGATCAATGTTAAGATTTGACAATGCTGCCGAAGCAGAACCGTTTTGCGATAAAGCAGCAATCTGCGAAGATAAGTTTGTTTGCGTTACGCCTGCTGTACCTGTTCCAAAATTAATATCAATAATTTGGGATTCCGCACCGCTTAACGGTGTAAAATTAATTTGTGGAATCGGCGGTGTTGAAGTTACTTGGCTGCCTGCCTGCCATAAACTTTGAATTGTACCGTTAGCATTGAAATAAACTTCACCATATGCATTTGAACCTAACGTTCCGCTTGTTGATGGTATTGAGGTTTTCCAACTCCATCTGTTGTTATCAATATGTTCAAATTCCAATGATAAAATGTGCGGGTTACCTAAAGAATCGAATATTGTAACAGAACCAAGTACTGGTTCCGGAGTTTCGCCTTTATCTATCCTTGAGATTACATTGTTATCTGCAACCAAGTTGCTTAAAGAAGAGAAATTCAATTTGTAATCAATTTTTTCTGTGGTATCTGTAATTGTTTCCTGCGCAGTTGTACATACACCTGTTGTTGCATCGAAATCTAGAAGATAACTATCTGTAATCGGGGTTGCCAATGCAGCACCGGCATCATCCCTTACTTCATAATGATATGTCCATGCACCGGCGGTTTCGGTATAATAACTCCAAAGTTGGTATTCAGCACCGTCCTTATTATATATTGTACTAACATTATAAGTATCCGGATCTGCAGGGTCGTAAGCTGCGCCTGGATATGTAGTAGTGGCTGTATCTTTCTTCAAATTACCAACTAATTCAACAGTATCTGTTCTTATTGTTGTTGAACTACTTTGCAAGTTTCCGCCCCATTTTGCTTCTGTAGTTTTAACTGCGGGTAATCTCAAGTTTTTATCAATTACGATATCTTGTAAAGTTGTTCCGGCAGGAATATCACCCAAACCGTTGGCAACTTTACCTTGAACTACGGCGCCGTTTTGAGGATTAACTAATTTACCGTCCGCATCAAATATATAAGCACCGGCTCTTGAATATAATTGCTGACCATTGCTTTTAAGTACAAACAATCCTTGTCCTTGTAAAGCTAAATCGGTTGTAATGCCGGTTCTTTCAAATGTACCTTGGTTCCAGTTACGGTCGATTGAATTAACTTTCATACCGAGACCAACTTGGAAAGAGTTAGTACCGCCTGTACCATTAGCCGGGTTTGTGCCTGCTTTTACAAATTGATTGAATGTATCGCTGAATGTAACGCGCGATCCTTTGAAACCGATCGTGTTTACGTTTGCGATATTGTTGCCGATTACGTCCATCATTGATTGATGATTGC
>CAZRMG010000204.1:0-3955 GCA_964601095.1 uncultured Melioribacteraceae bacterium
TTGTATAGGGTGTAATACCCGCTACAAAACTGATTCCGTTTGGCGTCGATACGGGAAAGCCGATCATCATACCAGAAAAAATTGTTTGCGAATGAAAAACGTCGCTTACACTTGACTTTATATTCGTACCGTGATAAATCATTCCTGTTTCAAAACGTGTTAAGCGTAAATTGCTCCAGCTTGCAGGATTCAGATTGTTCAAATAATCACGGTCTAAAGCGGCTATCCCTAATTCGCCCATGCCCATTCTTCTGGCGGTGTAAGAATAATAGAAATCGCCCAATCCGAATCTTGAATAATATGAACCGCCGGATGATAATAATTCCATTGGTAAAATAATGCACATCAATAAAAATATTTTTATGTATTTCATAATCATATCTTCTTGGGATAATAGATTGTTAATCGAGGTCTAAGCAAAACATTTTGTTCTTTACTGCCGTATAAAACAATTCGAGCAACAGAAGAGTATTCATCAAAAAGTGTAAGATTTATTCCATGGTTTTCTAATGTCTTTCCATCAAGCAATAATTCTGAATTCCATGCCTGAACAATTGAAGAAATATCTCCTGTAAATTTGTTGTCTTTTCTAGTAAGCAGAAGAGTACTTGAACTATCCGCTAACGATTTTTCGGTACTATCCTTCAATATATGTACTAGCAGGGAATCCGACGCCGGTACGCCATCTATCGAAGATTGAGTATCAATAGTAAGTTCAAGAGTAGCTTTACTTATAGCAATTTCTTTCGGCAACGACGACAAATCAAAAAACACAGTTCCGCGCAAAGCGTAACCGCCTTCTAAATATATTTTATCTTCAGAAGCCGGATTGGATTGTATTTTTTCAACAATGTGAAGATCTTTATTCGGATATACAACAAGCGTGTCAATTTCAGTTGGCTTTTGATAAATTATTGTTATTGTAGTTTGGTCGTATGTTCCGTATACATATGTTGCTTCGAAACCGAGAAAGAAATTTGTGTTGTTAGTGGGAGTAATAAAAATTCCGTTATTTTTTGGTACAGAATTACTATCGGCAACGTAACTCAGCCAATCATATACTACGTTTTTGTCGAGATCGAAAGAAACAGTACTGTCAGTTTTAACTTTATTCGATGCAATATCATTGGCATCTCTGTTAATGTTATGCAATGTATCGCGGTGCAGTTCTGTAAGTCCCCAATCGCTTGTTATTTTATGGACAGTATAATCAAAGAATCCCAAAGTATCGCCGAGCGTATATTTTCTTGTCATTGTTACTTGCGATGAAAGCACTGATACTTCGCCATTTTTAATATATGCTTTAATAGAATCCGGCAGATAAACATCCCAGCTGAAAAGTATAGATGATTTTAAATAATCGTTTTTACCAAGTATGCGTGTATCGGCTCCGTATAAGTTTTCAAGTTCTTCATAATAGGAAGAGCTTTGAATAACATTTAATTCGTATGTATCGAATTTATTGAATTCTACTTTATCTTCATCCGGAATAAGTTTATCCGGCACCGAAGTCGGATCCTGATTACAGGCGATAAAAATAAAAACCGAGCTGAAAAAAAGTAGTGCTAAACGAAAGGGCTTTGTCAAGAATTTCCTCCGCAAAAATCATTAATAATAAAATCGCAAGCTTCAGTAAAATTAGCGGCTACAAAATTGGGGTTTTTCTCAAGATTTTGCAAGATAGAAATTTCATCATTCGTATTATTAGTTAATAATACTGATTTCAATTTTGCATTTAAACCGGCTTCAACGTCGCTTGCTCTATCTCCTACCATATATGATTTAGACAAATCGATTGAGTGTTCATCGGCGGCTTTAAAAATCATCTGAGGAGAAGGTTTCCTGCATATTGATTTTTCCGGCGGGTCGTAATCGGGATGAAATGGACAATAGTAAAATGCATCAATTAAGGTACCCTGCTCTTTCAGGAGTTCATTAATCTTTGCATTAATTTGTTCTACATTTTCTATCGTCATCAATCCCTTAGAAACACCAGCTTGATTTGAAATCACGATCATCTTAAAACCGAAATCGTCTTTAAGTTTCCGAATTCCATCAGCAACTCCTTCTAAAAGTTGAACATCCTCGGAATTTTTGATATAACCGGTGTCAAAATTGATAGTTCCGTCTCTATCTAAAAATATTGCAGGTTGTAATTTCAATCTAATCGGTGAGTTTTTTATATAGATCTAAATATTTCTTTGTTGAATTCAACCAAGTAAAATTGGATTTCATACCATTCTTCATAATAGTCAACCAGGCATCTTGATTGTTTGTGAATATTTTGATTGCATCTTTAATTGCCGAAAGCATATCGGCAGCAGTATATTTTTCAAAAAGGAAACCGTTTCCTGTTCCATTTTTTAAATTAAATTGTTGTACAGTATCTGCTAATCCACCTACTTTACGAGCAATCGGAACGGTTCCGTACATCAAACTATACATTTGATTAAGTCCGCAAGGTTCGGTTTTTGAGGGCATAAGAAACATATCCGACCCGGCTTCAATCAGATGTGCTAACTCGTCGTCAAAGCCAATAAAGCATGAAAATTTATCCGAATGCTTGTTTGCCAAATTCATGAAGAACTTTTGAATTTTTTTATCGCCCGCGCCAAGCAAAACCAAATGCATATTTAATTTCATTAATTGAGGAAAAGCTTTTTGAAGAAGGTCAAAACCTTTATCATCTATTAACCTCGAAATCATTCCAATAACAGGTACCTTTTCATCATACTTGAAATTAAACCTTTCGGCAAGCGCTTCTTTATTGGCTTTTTTATCTTCGATATCTTTTAACGAATACTTCTTCGCAATTTTCGAATCGACTTCCGGGTTCCAAATAGTATCATCAATTCCATTAATAATTCCATAAATATCTTTTTTGCGTTTGGATAAAACAGCATCCAAACCGGCGCCAAATTCTTTTTTTGTGCTGATTTCCTTAGCGTAATTCTCGCTTACGGTAGTAATCATGTCGGCATAAACCAAACCGCTCTTCAGAAAATTAACTTTCCCTTTATGAAGAATTCCTTTTTCATTGTTAAGGTCTTTTGAAAGCTCTGTTTTATCAAATGTTGATTTCGGGAAAATACCCTGAGATGATAAATTATGAATTGTGAAGATGGATTTTACATTTGTATAAAGTTGGGCAAATTGAGGATCCGGTTGAGACCACGTTTTCAAATAAGCAGGTATTAACCCACATTGCCAATCATTACAATGTAGTATATCCGGCACCCAGCCAAGTTTATTTATAAGTTCAAACACCGCTCTTGATAATAGAATAAATCTTTCATCATTATCCGGGTAATCTTCGCCTGTCAATGGATCGGAATACAAACTATGCCTGCTTCCAAAATACTCGGGATTATCCAGGAAATAAATTTGAACGCGTGTTTTTGGACCTATTAAAAAAGAAGAACGCAAAGAAAAGACAACTTCCTTTTCACCTATTTTAATAGTTATATCTTTTAATCTAACAACTTCATGTATCTTATATTTTCGTTCATCAATCGCACCGTACTTGGGAACAACAATACGAACTTGATGTCCTAATTCCTGTAATTTTTGAGGTAAAGCCGAAGAAACATCCGCCAGCCCGCCTGTTTTAATAAATGGCACAACTTCTGAAGTAACAAAAAGAACTTTATACTTTGAAGGCATTTCTAACCGTCCCAGTATTATTTAATGTGCAAAAATACGAAAATTTGAACGCTTGAACAAAAAGATTAGAAAAGAAGTGAGGAAGTATCTATTTTTGAATCCAGATTGGCTATTTTATTTTATTATTAATCCGGTATAAAATGTTAACATTATTAAAAAATCCTTCTCAAATAATTACTGCAGACACAAAAGGGAAAAATCTATCACGGGGAAAGGATTCTCAAAATATTGGAATTTTATACGATCATTCTGTAATTGTGGAAAATTCTATAATATAAGATGTAATACCAAA
>CAZRMG010000204.1:3965-5790 GCA_964601095.1 uncultured Melioribacteraceae bacterium
CTTCCCTTCAAAAATTTTCTTTCGATAAAATAATAGATGTAAAGGACAAACTACTTTTACCCGGTTTAATAGAATGCCATACTCACGCTGCATTTGCCGGATCGCGTGCTAATGAATTTCTATTGAGAATGAAAGGAGCTACTTACGAAGAAATTGCTTCGGCAGGCGGAGGCATTTTATCTACAGTTACAGCAGTGCGTGAATCTTCATTTGATGATTTAATAAAAGTATTGAAACCGCGGATTGATAATTTTATTTCTCAGGGCGTTACAACTTTAGAAATAAAAAGCGGCTATGGTTTAAGTTTTTACGACGAGATAAAACTACTTCAAGTTATAAATCATTTTAAAGTACATTCTTCTATTGAGATTGTACCGACATTCCTCGGCGCGCACACTTATCCCCCCGAATACAAAAACGACCACAAGGGATATCTTAAATTAATAACCGATGAATTAGTGCCGTATGTTATTAAAAATAATCTGGCGGAATTTGTTGATGTGTTTTGCGAAAGTACAGCTTTTTCATCCGAAGATGTTGATATAATTTTTACTAAGGCAAAAAAGTTGAAATACAAACTTCGCCTGCATACAGAACAGTTTAATAATATTGGCGGCTTGCTAACAGCAATAAAACATAAAGCTTTATCTGTCGATCATTTGGAAGTTATAAAAGAAGAAGATATCAACTTGTTGTCAAAATCCGAAACTGTAGCGGTGCTGTTGCCGGGTGTTTCTTTCTTCCTGAATTATGATTATTCTCCTGCCAGAAAATTAATTGATTCGGGTGCAATAGTTGCTCTTTCAACGGATTATAATCCAGGTTCATCAAACATTTTGAATATTCATTTAATAATGAGCATTGCATCGCTTAAAATGAAAATGACGATTGAAGAAATTATTAATGCCGTTACCATAAATGCCGCGAAAGCAATCGATCAAAATAAAAATATTGGAAGCATTGAAATAGGCAAGCAAGCTGACTTTGCAGTATTCGATGCGAAGGAACCGGCGGAAATAATTTATAACATCGGTAATAACTTAAATGTAATGACGATTAAAAAAGGTAAAATAGTTTACGAAAGGAATGAAGGTTCGATATGAAAATAATTGAATGCGTACCCAATTTCAGCGAAGGTAAAAATCCTAAAACATTCGAAGCGATAAAAGATGCAATTGCTTCAACAAAAGATGTTAAACTTTTGAGTCTTGAGCCAGATGCCGATTACAACCGCGTTGTAGTTACAATGGCAGGTAATGAAACAGGCATTTTACACGGCGCAATAAACGCATGCAAAGCCGCTGCTGCAAATATTGATATGACAAATCATAAAGGAGAGCATCCTCGGCTCGGCGCAATCGATGTTGTTCCATTTGTGCCGGTATCAAATACGACAACCGAGGAGTGCGTAAAAATATCCGAACAATTTGCGGATATAATCTCAAAGGAATTAAATGTACCGGTTTACCTTTACGAAAACTCGGCACGAAAACCGGATAGAAAAAGTTTATCGAGCATACGTCAGGGTGAATACGAGGGATTAGAACAAAAATTAAAAGACCCTAATTGGATACCCGATTACGGCAAAGCAGAATTTAATTCAAAACTCGGTGCAATTGTAACGGGTTCGAGATTTTTCCTAATTGCATATAATGTTAACATCAAATCGGCAGACGTAAAATTCGCAAAAGAAATTGGCGAAGTTCTGCGTGAAAGCGGTTACTACAAACGCGATGAAAACGGAAGTATTGTTAAAGTAAATAATAAAGCAGTGAAAATTCCCGGCAGACTTAAAGAAGTTAAAGGTATGGGAGTTGCCCTGGAA
>CAZRMG010000205.1:0-5781 GCA_964601095.1 uncultured Melioribacteraceae bacterium
TACTGCTACTTGAGCTACCGCTTGATCTTCCGCTGTTTGAACTAGAACCGGATGATCTTGATCCTGAACTCGAACTTGGCGGAGGATTATACGACGGTGACGATGATCTTGCCGGCGGATTATATGACGGAGATGAACTCTCTCTTTGTTTTGAACCTGACGAACTCCTTCCAGATCTTTTTGAAGCATCCCCACTTCGCGGTGTACTGCTATTACGGGATGAAGGAGCAGTATATTTTTCCCTGCTGCTTGTTCTGTTTGTTCTATTTCTTACGGCTGATCTTGAATTGTCTTTATTTGGAGTTGCTTTTGAAGCACTTGTATTGCCTGCACTTCTGCTAACACCGGCTTTGTTTAAATCAACGTCAGTGTTTCTTCCTCCTCTATCGCGTACAGAAGTTGAATTTCCACCGTTCCTAGAACTTCCATCTCTAGTATTTCCACGATAGCCGGGCATTCCTCTTTCACCTGAATTATTTCTTAAACCTGTAAACGTATTCCGATATTTTGTAGTTCCGGTGTAATAACCGCCTCCATAATGTCCCCAATAATTATAATAGTAAGGATTGTAATATCCCCAGTAACCGCTGTAATAATAAGGGCGGTAACCCCAGTACCAAGGAGAGTTGTAATTCCAATCCCACCAGTAAGGATCGTAATAACTATATCTAACAGAGAAACCCCAAGAAGGATGATAGCCCCATAAATATCTTCGGTATCCGCTGTAATAATCATCGTAATAATAATTATTTATTGCAACGTCGTCGTAGGCTTCCTCATTATATGTTGAATCATAATCCTCTTCATAATATTTATCTTCTTGTTCATATTCATTGTCGCGGGATTGAGAAACCGGGAAATACATTTGCGTATAACACCCTCCCAAGAAAAGAAGAGGCAGAACCACAAATATTTTCATTAATGTTTTCATACAACCACCCATTTGTTTTTTAATTAGTTGAACAAAAATTATGCCTTGATAAGTTAAAAAAGTAGGGTAAAAAGAGATGCAAAAATTCCGAGTTGTATAGATTTATAGACTATTATGTTTGGTTAATTCTACAGAGTATTAAAATATACCCTTAACAAAATCGATAAAAATACCTCTATCGGCTGCTGCTGTTGATACTTTCTTGTTATCAAGAACATCTCTAAGATTTAATCCGAGAGTGAAACCATCGCCAACCGACCAGCGAATTCCAAAATTCATAAAACCGTTTCCATCTCCAAGCGATTTCCCGGTATTATCGTTAATAGCAAAATCATATTCGCCAACAATAGAAAACTTTCCGCCAATAGTTTTTTCAAAACCGACACCAAGATTTAAATCTTTATCGGCATCGTCTCTTTCTAATGAATAATTAATAACTCCGTGAAGACTTAGATATCCGAGAAAGTCGAAGTTCTTAGAAGCCGCAACAAAAAATCCCGGACTTTTAATTTGGTATCTGTTCAAATTATCGTCGTAATATCCTTTACCTTGGGAATCGAAACCAATTGTAAACGCTGGCAATGATATTGATTCATCCAAAACTCTTACCCGCAAATTAACGCCGGGTAAAGAATACATATCAACTTTACCACTGCCAATAATGTTTGAACCGCCGTAAGATATACCGAAACTAAAACCATCCATAACACCGACTTCGATCTTAGGGATTAAAACTCCGGCAGGCATTAAATCCATTGTTATGCCTACGAAGCCCTTTTCAAGAATTCCTGCTGTTGGTAAATCAATAAGATTACGGTATTCAAATTTTGCATTGGAACCGCTTGTTCCTTGAGCAATTATCAAACTTGAAATAAGGAATAAAAATATTACCGATAATTTTTTCATTGAGTAACCCTTGAATTGCAGAATAAATTTATAAATAATTCTCATTAAATCGGAATTAATTTTTCGTAAACTATTTTTTCTTATAAGAAGCGCCTTCCTTTGTATCTTTTAATTCTATACCGATTTTATTCATTCCATCTCTAATAAAATCAGCCATCGCGTAATTTTTTTCTTGCTTAAGAGAATGACGAATGCTTATCAATAATTCAATTAACTCATCTTCCAGAGATTCTTTTGATGAAGATTTTAATTCCTCGAAGTGAATAATTCCCAATACGCCTTCGGCAGTATCGTGCAAAAACTTTTTAAGTTTATTATAAAATGAAACCGGAATTTTATCATTTTCAGCAATTATTTTGTTTGCTTGACGTACAAAATCAAAAATTACCGCACAAGCTTGGGGAGTGTTAAAGTCATCATCCATCACTTTTTCGAATTCATCATAAAACCGTTTTACATCAAACTCCGGCTCAATACCTTGTGAGTTATTTTTAGCAATTTCTTCTTCGATTTTATAGCAAAGGTTTTTAATTTTTTCTACGCCCTTTTCTGCAGAGTTTAATAATTCTTCGCTAAAATTTAGAGGTCCACCATAATAAGACTGTGCAAAAAATAATCTTATAGCTTCGGCAGAATATTTTTTAATTATATCACGGGTAGTAAAAAAATTGCCAAGTGATTTTGACATTTTTTCATTTTGAATATTCAGAAATCCGAAATGCATCCAGTATTTCACAAATTTTTTGTTAAGTGCACCTTCGCTTTGAGCTATTTCATTTTCATGGTGCGGAAAAATTAAATCACTTCCACCCGCATGAATATCAATTGTTTCACCGAGGTGTTTAGTACTCATTACAGAACATTCAATATGCCAGCCGGGCCTTCCTTTACCCCAGGGGCTTTCCCAACTTGGTTCGCCCGGTTTTGCTTTTTTCCAAAGTGCAAAATCTAGTGGACTATTCTTTTCGTCATTAACATCAACACGCGCTCCCGATTCTAATTCATCCAAATTTTTTCCACTCAATTTTCCGTAATCCTTAAACTTTTTTACTTCATAAAAAACATTTCCATCTTTATTATAAGCCAGTCCTTTATCTTCAAGTTTTTTGATCATAGTTATCATTTCATTAACATAATTTGTAGCTCGAGGATTGATTGATGCAGGTTTTATTTTCAATTTTTTCAAATCTTCGAAAAATGCTGCAGAAAATTCGTCAGCAATCTCTTGAGGAGTTTTGTTTTGTTCATTTGCCTTTTTAATAATCTTATCTTCAATGTCAGTAAGATTCATAACAAAATTCACTGTGAATCCCTTATACTCAAGATATCTGCGTATCATATCCGAGGCAATAAAAGAGCGGGCATTTCCAATGTGGAAATAATCATAAACAGTTGGACCGCACGTGTACATCGTAACCAGCCCAGGAATGCCAGGTACAAAATCTTCCTTAGATTTAGTAAAAGTATTATAGATTTTCATCATTTCTTCCAAAAATTGAGAAAAAATATACGAATAGCCCCTCGTTTATTCAAATAGTGCCGGGAATAGTTTTTGTTAATAATTAAGTCAAAAGGATAAAGAAATACAAAATCCATTTTTTGGACTTTGACATCTTTATTATAATTTTTATATTAATAAGAGAAAAAAGTATAATAATATCGTAAATACTTTTTGTTTTGTTACGATAGTATTAAAGGAAATTAATCTTAATTAACGGAGGATCTATATGATTCGTAAACTTACCTCTTTATTTTTATTTGCACTCCTCGTTTCAACAACATCATTTGGACAAGTGGTTGATATTACACTAAAATCACTTGGCGTTTCCCCAAGAGATGTAGCCGTTTCTACAACAGACATATACACAAAGTCTGCAACCGGCTTAAATAATGTTGGTGTTGGGACAGTTGTTTATATTAAAGCTTCCATAACAGGACAAAAATTTGGAAGTCCAACATTATCTGTATCATTTAAACCTTTGGGTTCTACAGTTGCTGTTGGAAAAACAGTAGATACAAAAAACGATTCTACCCAAGTATTTACGTTCATTCCTGATAAACCGGGTGTTTACGAATTGAAACTTGTAGATGGACCTTACTCGGGAACTTTGAAAATAAATGCAGCAAAATTCTTAGGTTATACAAATACTGTTGTCAACGGTAAAGATACTAAACTTAACTGCGTAACTTGCCACAACAGCTATGTTTCTGGTTGGGAAGGTACAGGACATGCAACAACATTTACTCGTGCGTTGAATGGAGAACTCAGCGATCATTTCGCTTCCTATTGTGTTAGCTGTCATACTTTAGGTTACAATACCGACTCAACAGCGGTTAATGACGGTATGGATGATTTTGGATTTTCTTTACCAAATCAATTAAAACCAGGTACAGTTGATTCTTTATTGGCTGCAAACCCGGATGCAATGTTACGTTCAAACGTTCAATGTGAAAGCTGCCATGGTCCTGCGAGCGGCCATCTTGGTGTAACTACCGAATCAAGAATGGAATCTTCGTATAATGCTGATGTATGCGCTTCATGTCATGATTCAGGAACTCATCACGTTTTCCCGGAACAATTTTCGGCTTCATACCACTCCGGTGCAACATCATATCCATCGGGTCCAGGACGTGAAAGCTGCGTTGAATGCCATACTGGTAAAGGATTTGTTCAATACGTAAAAGGTGTTCCAACAAACGATCCTTATTTCGATCCTAATTATACACCAATAACTTGTGCGGCATGCCATGATCCTCATAGTGCTGAAAATACTCATCAATTGAGAAAACTTTCAACCACTTTGCTTGCGCCAAACAAAACAACAATTTCAATTGATGAAAGCATGGCTGGAACAGGCGCTCTTTGCTTCAACTGCCATAAATCAAGAACAGAAGCATATGCGGCTATTGCCGGTGCTGGAACTTCAGCTATTAATACAAGATTTGGCCCGCACCATGGCCCACAAGGTGACATCATAATGTCAAATAACCTCTTGGAATTAGGAACACATAAGCTTGCAACATCAAATCACATTGGTGCTACCTCGGAAGCTTGTGTAACCTGTCATATGTACAGCGGCAATTCAATAACAGATGGAAAAGTTAATAAATGGGGCGGACACTCATTTAGTATGAGTGAATTACTGTTGGATGAAAACGGTAATGTTGTTAGAGATGCAAACGGCCGTCCAACTCATCTTAAAGATAATATGGAAGCATGCACACAATGCCATGGTAACACATTCGGTAATTCATTTGAAGAAGTGAAATTCTTTATGAACGGTACAGGTGATTTTGACGGTGACGGTGTTACTCACGGCTTGCAACATGAAGTTGAAGGTATGATTGAAAAAATTATGGAGAAATTACCTCACAACGCTAACGGTTCACTTAATGGACCAAACAAAGATTGGACGAAAGAACAACTCAGCGCATATTGGAACGCATTAGCTATTGAAGAAGATAAAAGTATGGGCATTCACAATCCGAAATACATTGTTACAGCTTTACTTGGCGCTATGGAAACCTTGGGTATTGTTACGGCTGTGGAATCTGAAGAAGTTGTTCCAACAAATTATACTTTATTCCAAAACTTCCCGAACCCGTTCAACCCTAATACAAATATCCGCTTTGCATTACCAAAAGCATCAAACGTAAAAGTTGTTGTTTATGACGCTATCGGAAAAGAAGTTGCGACAATCATAAATAATCAACTTAATGCTGGAACTCATACCGTTTCTTGGAATGCAGCAAATCTAGCTTCAGGTGTTTACCTCTGTAGAATTGAAGCTGATGACTTTGTTAAAGTCAACAAGATGTTATTATTGAAGTAATACTCTATAAATATAAATTTCAAAAGACCCTCGCAACTGCGGGGGTTTTTTATTAAATGAACTTGTTTCTAAATTTCCTATTTTTGAATCAAAATAAAATGAAGATATAAA
>CAZRMG010000206.1:0-5773 GCA_964601095.1 uncultured Melioribacteraceae bacterium
TTAGAAAATTTAACAAAAGAAATTGATAACAGATGCATGCAGTTCGGATTCCCAGTCGAGAAAAGAAAATTCAGTCCACATTTAACATTATTGAGAATTAAGGGTAATGAAAAAATTGATCTGATTTATAAAATTGTAAATACTAAATTTGAACCAGTTAATTTTGTAGCTGATACAATTACATTTTATAAAAGCGAATTGAAACCTTCGGGGTCTGAATACGCTGTGTTAAAACAAATTTTATTAAATAAGGAGTAAAAAAATGTCAAACGATAGAGATGCGCGTATTAAAATTTTGGAAGATACAATTTCCGGAATAGAAAAAACTTACGGAAAAGGAACAATAATGAAACTTGGTGACGGTGTAATCAATCCCGTCGAATCAATACCAACAGGTTCATTATCGCTTGATTATGCATTGGGAATAGGCGGTGTTCCGCGCGGTAGAATTATTGAAATCTACGGCCCGGAATCATCAGGCAAAACTACAGTTTGTCTTCACATCATTGCCGAAGCGCAAAAAAGAGGCGGGCTTGCAGCTTTTATTGATGCGGAACATGCAATGGATTTAAATTATGCTAAGAAACTCGGTGTTGATGCCACAAATCTTTTACTATCTCAGCCGGATTTCGGTGAGCAGGGACTTGAAATTGTTGATACATTAATCCGCAGCAACGCACTTGATGTAATCGTAATCGATTCGGTAGCTGCATTGGTCCCGCGTTCGGAAATTGAAGGTGATATGGGCGATCCGCAAATGGCAATGCAGGCGCGTTTGATGTCTCAAGCTTTACGCAAAATTACTGGTGCAATCAGTAAGTCAAAAACTTGTGTCATTTTTACAAACCAATTGAGAAGTAAAATCGGTGTAATGTTTGGAAATCCTGAAACAACAACAGGCGGCAACGCTCTTAAATTTTATGCTTCTGTTAGATTGGACATAAGAAGAATCGCCGCGATTAAAGACGGCCAAAACGTAATTGGTAACAGAACAAAAGTGAAAATAGTTAAGAGTAAAGTTGCACCGCCGTTCAAGGAAATTGAATTCGATATTCTCTATAATGAAGGTATTAGTAAAGCAGGTGATTTGATCGATCTTGCAACAGATAAAAATATTTTGAAAAAAAGCGGTGCTTGGTTTACTTATAGGGAAGATCGTTTCCAGGGGCGTGAACAGCTTAAACAAAAAATGCTAGAAGATGCTGAACTTTTTGCTGCTCTTGAAAAAGAAGTTAAAGAATCTCTCGGAATGATTAAAGAAGAACCGAAACAAGTAAAAGAAGAAACTGAAGCTAAACCTAAGAAAAAATAAAAATGATTATTTCTTCTATTCAAAAAAGAAGAAACGGCGTTGAAATTATTTTTGATGATTTTTCAAAGATAAGAATTGATTATAGGGTTGTTGTTGATAACGGACTTCGCAAAAACGACAATCTTAGCGAAGAAAAAAAAAATAAATTATTAGTCCAAACGGAAAAGCTGAAGTTAAAAGATTCAGCTTTTCGTTTATTGGGCATGCGGCGCCATTCTAAATTTGAACTATCTCAAAAATTAATCCGTAAAGGTTTCGAGAAAGCAGAAGTTCATTCCATGCTTGATGAATTATCTTCTAAAGGATATTTAAACGACATAGATTTTGCACATGCATATGTGGAAGAAAGATTATCAAAGAAGAAGGTTGGTATTAATAAAATAAAGGCGGAGCTGATTTCAAAGGGACTTGATAAAAGCATAATTGAAAATGTATTATCAAAGATAGATTACTCAATCTCCGAAGAAACAGCTCTGAAACTTGCGAATAAAAAGTTGTTTGCTTTAAGAAGAAAAGAAAACGATAAACATAAAATCACTCAAAAAATCTCTGCATTCCTTTTTATAAAAGGTTTTGAACCGGAATTAATTAGAAAAATTACAAGCAAATTAAATCTGAATATAAATGAATATGAAGATTTGTGAGGTTTGTATGTTTTATCTATCTTTAGTAGCAAAATTTTGAAAAGTTTGCATGCATAAATCCTTTGGCGTAGATTATTTCGATGTTGAAAGTCTGTTAAACGAAGACGAAGTAATGGTGCGCAATTCTGTTCGAGAGTTTGTTGATATAGAAATCATACCTGCAATTGATAAACATTACCGCGAAGATAATTTCCCTATTGAGATTGTTCCTAAACTAGCCGAGATGGGACTATTCGGAATTACGCTTCCTCAAAAATACGGGTGCGCGGAAATGAATAATGTTGCCTACGGTTTGGTTATGCAGGAACTTGAAAGAGGCGACAGCGGAATCAGAAGTTTTGTCTCTGTGCAAAGTTCTCTCGTTATGTATCCAATTTTTACATTTGGAAGTGAAGAGCAAAAAGATTATTGGTTGCCAAAATTAGCAAGCGGGGAAAAAATTGGATGTTTCGGATTAACAGAACCAGATTTCGGCTCTAACCCCGGAGGCATGATTACGCGAGCCGAAAAAGTTAGCGGCGGATATAAAATTAACGGCGCTAAAATGTGGATTACAAACGGTTCGATTGCAGATGTTGCAATTGTTTGGGCTAAATTAAATGGCGAAGTAAAAGGTTTTATTGTTGAAAAAGGAACTGATGGATTCACAGCACCTGAAATGAAAGGCAAACATTCTTTGCGTGCTTCAGTAACTTCCGAATTAATTTTTCAAGATGTTTTTATTCCTGAAAAAAATATTCTACCGGGAAGCGGCGGACTAAAATCACCTTTGATGTGTTTGAACCAGGCACGATACGGAATAGCTTGGGGAGTTGTAGGTGCAATGATGGGATGTTATGAAACCGCTTTGAATTATGCTAAATCGCGAATTCAATTTTCAAAACCAATAGCTGCTTATCAACTTACGCAAGAGAAATTAGTTTTCATGATTACAGAGATTACAAAATCACAATTAATGAATTTACAGTTGGGAAGATTAAAAGATAAGAATGATGTGAAGCATACTCAGATTTCATTGGCTAAAAGGAATAACTGTGAGAAAGCTTTGGAGATTGCTCGCATGTCGCGGGAAATTCTCGGCGCAAACGGAATTTTAGATGAATACCCGGTAATGCGTCACGCGGCAAATCTTGAATCCGTTAAAACTTATGAAGGCACACACGAGATGCACACTCTAATTGTTGGTGAAGATATAACGGGTTTTTCTGCGTTTGAATAAACTGAGACCACCTTGTGTGGTCTTTTTTGTAATATAAAAAGGGGATTATATGAAAAATTCCAAAATTGATTTTGAAGGTTTGACATTTGACGATATACTGCTTGTCCCGTCAAAATCTTCGGTACTGCCGAGAGAAACAAATATCTCATCATACCTTACGCGCGAAATAAAATTAAACGTTCCTTTTCTTTCTGCGGCAATGGACACGGTAACGGAATCGCAAATGGCTATTTCGATGGCAGGACAAGGCGGTATAGGAATCATTCACAAAAATATGTCGATTGAAAAACAAGCAGATGAAGTTGATAAAGTTAAACGTTCCGAAAGCGGAATGATTCATAAACCTATTGTTGTTTCACCTGACAAAACAATTTTCGAGGCAGAACTGTTGATGTCGAAATATCATATTTCAGGGATCCCGGTTGTTGATGAAAATGGAAAGTTGATTGGTATTCTAACAAATCGGGATTTACGGTTTGAACCCAATAGAAAGTTGCCTGTAAGCCAATTAATGACAAAAGATAACTTGATAAGTGCAGCCGTTGGTACAACATTAGAAACGGCAGAAAGAATATTACATAAGCATAGGATTGAAAAACTTCCTGTTGTTGATAAGAACGGAATACTTAAAGGACTTATTACTTACAAAGATATTATGAAAAAGAAAAAATTTCCGGATGCATGTAAAGATGATTTGGGTAGATTGCGTGTCGGTGCGGCAGTTGGAGTTTCAAAAGATACAATGGAAAGAGTTGAAGCACTTGTTGCAGCTTATGCAGATGTGATTGTTGTGGATACTGCTCACGGTCATTCCGAAGGTGTTTTAAAAACATTAAGAGCAATCAGAAAAAAATATCGCGATCTTCAGCTTATCGCGGGAAACATTGTGACAAAAGAGGCTGCTCTCGAATTGGTGGCTTGCGGTGTTGATGCTGTTAAAGTTGGAATTGGTGCCGGTTCCATTTGTACAACACGCGTAATTGCCGGAGTTGGTGTTCCGCAAATAAGTGCAATTATAAATGTTTCTGCCGCGTTAAAATCTAAAAAGATTCCTGTTATTGCTGATGGCGGAATTAAGCAAACAGGCGATGTACCGAAAGCAATTGCATCGGGTGCCGATACTGTCATGATGGGCGGAATGCTTGCCGGCTGCGATGAAAGTCCCGGCGAAAAAGTTTTATTTGAAGGAAGAAGTTTTAAAGTTTACCGAGGTATGGGTTCACTCAGCGCGATGAAACAAGGCAGCAGCGACAGGTATTTCCAGGATATGGAAGCCGACATAAAAAAACTTGTACCGGAAGGAATTGAGGGACGAGTTCCTTATAAAGGCCATGTTTCCGATACAGTTTATCAATTTATCGGTGGACTACGTGCGGCGATGGGGTATTGCGGCGTAAAAAATATTGAACAATTGAAAACAAACACTAAATTTGTGAAGATAACTTCGGCTAGTTTGCGCGAAAGTCATCCTCACGATGTTATTATTACTGAAGGAGCACCGAATTATCAAATGGGTCAAAAATTATAATCATTCATAAATCCTAATACTGACATGTTCAAAGTTCTCGTTATTGCTTATTATTATCCTCCAATGGGTCTCAGCGGCGTTCAGCGTACGTTGAAGTTTACAAAGTATATGAATCGGTTCAATTGGCAGCCGACGGTTATTACAGCCGGTAACGTTGCTTATTTTGCGCACGATCTCGATATGCTTCGCGAAGCCGAAGAAGCAGGCGTTCGAATAGTTAGAACCGAAGCATACGATCTTAATTCTATGATCGGCAAAAAGTACGGCACTGTAAATATGCCGAAAGAGTATTTGCGAAAATTATATTCGAAATTCTCCAAAACATTTTTTATTCCCGATAACAAAAAGTCATGGGCTAAAAAAGCATATAATACTGCACGCGAATTATTGCAAAAAGAAAGCTTCGATATTATTTATGTTACCGTTCCTCCGTATTCAAGTTTTATGTATGCGGCTATGTTAAAGAAGGAATTTAACATCCCTTTATTTGTTGATTACCGCGATTTATGGTTTGGGAATCATTTTGCATATTATCCGACTCCTTATCACAGAACACGCCATAAAAAATTGGAATACGAAGCTTTACGGGCATCGGATAAAGTTATTGCAATCAACAGAAGAATTAAGGAAAAAATTCTTGTTACTTATCCTTTCCTAACTTTTGATGATATTATGATTATTCCGCACGGTTATGATCCGGAAGATTTCCAAGTTGATTTCACGCCTAAAACCGGGACAACCAAAATGCGGTTGACGTATTCCGGGATATTTTATGAAAGCGTAACTCCTAAATATTTCTTGCAGGCATTTAAAGAAATATCTGTCGAAAGACCTGATATTGCTGCCAATATCGAACTTGAATTTATAGGTCATCTCCGCGATGAAAATAAAAAACTAATTATTGATTTGGGATTGAATGAATTTGTGCGCGATTATGGTTATATGGAGCATATTGAAAGTGTTAAAAAATTAAGAGCCGCCGATGTTTTATGGATGATGATCGGTAACCAGCCAAACGCAGATACAATTTCCACAAGTAAACTTTTTGAATATTTTGGAACACGAAAACC
>CAZRMG010000207.1:0-2874 GCA_964601095.1 uncultured Melioribacteraceae bacterium
ATATTTCAATGCCGTTTAAAATTGATATTATCTTAACAGCCAGCAATTACGCACGCGCCGAAGCGGGCATAACCCGTTATGAAAATCCGGAAAACTTTTTATTGTACCGCGATTCACACGGCGAGCGTAAGGAAAAAGCAACAAGTTCGGATAACCCGCACTTACAAAGAACCTTGCTTAGATATACCGGCGACAAAAATATTGTTGACGTTATGGATAAACACGGCAATTATATTGACGACGTACTAAATTGGGAAAAAGACGAACACACAAAAAAATATTACCTGTGCGCTTCGTATAAAATGATAGATAAAATTGATATCGAGGACGTTGTTAATAAAATATTTAACGGCAAAAAATTCAAAGTTAAGAACGATTCGTACAAAATATTGAAAGTCCATTTCGATATAATTAAGAATAAATTCATCGCAACTTGTTCTAAAGTTCAGAAAGAAAAATCTGATGAAACAGTTGAATCTAAAAGAGAGTTTTTAATCGATAGGGAAATTTTCAGCAGTATCTTTAATTCTCTTGCGAGTACGCCATCTGGTCAACCTTTCCTTGCCGAAGAAGGACAACTTGAATCCAGAACAAGTCTTATTAATATCTTAAAAGGCGGGGCAGACGGAAACGGGAAAGGCAAAAATATACGGCTTGGCATTCTTTCAACCGATCTTGGTAGGAAAGGAAAAGAAATTACAGGACCGCAAGCCGCTGCCGAAGATATGAAGACAATGATACACGAAGTTAGAATTTATAGAAACGATATTAACGAGAAGAAAAATTTTGTTCAGAAACTTGTTTACGAAAAATACAGTCATATCTTTAATGGGCACAAACATAACAGCGAAGTTTGCAGGTATAACTTCTTGTTGTTCCAATTGGAAGAAATGAGAAAGGCAAAGTTTGTTAGAGTTGATGATCTTGTAACTCCTGTTGATTTATCGGGTATAAAAGGATTCAAACAGTTGCTGCCGGAAAAGAATTTCAGCCCGCTGCTCGTTACTCCAAATATTAATTTTGAACTTAACTCGGTTTGTGAGACGTACGAACAATTGATGAGTCTGCCAAGCAATCCCGACTTTGCGGAAGAGTTTTATCAAGATTCGGAAAAATTATTCATAGCCGAAGGGTACAGCGAAGATACAATTGTAAACAACCTTATTTTGCAAATTCTTGTTATTAGCGGGTATTTAACTATTGAAGATATAACACGCGGAAAAATTACGGAAAAAGTTAACCGTGAAGCTTTAGCTGCAGCAAAGTATGCAGCCGTAAAAAGAATCAAAGGCAAGAAGAAGTAATAATACCTATACATTAATTTATGAAAAGAGCTTGATCATTCTTATCAAGCTCTTTTAGTTTTATGAAATAATTTCAAAGATGATTTGTTCATCCTTTGAATTAATCCCTTTTGAAAATATATTTACATCATAATTATGAAGACATAAATCTATTCAATAAATAATGACTCAAGAGGATTGAAATGAAATACGGATTTTTTGACGATCAGCAAAAAGAATATGTGATAACCCGCCCCGATACTCCGCTTCCGTGGATTAATTATTTAGGAACAGAAAATTTTTACGGGATAATTTCAAATACAGCAGGCGGATACTGCTTTTACCAAGATTCGCGAATGAGGCGGTTAACAAGATACAGATATAATAACATTCCTATGGACAACAACGGAAGGTACATTTACATAAAAGACGGTGATGAAATTTGGAACCCGATGTGGAAACCGATGCGCGTTAAATTAGATAAATACGAATGCCGCCACGGAATAGGATATACAAAAATTACCGGGCAAAAAAATGGTCTCGAAGTTTCCTCGTTGTTTTTTATTCCTCTCGAATCGAGAAATGAAATTTGGAATGTGCAGATTAAAAATAATTCAAAAGAGATAAAGAATATCCGCATGTGGGGTTTTGTTGAATGGTGTTTGTGGGAAGCTTTCGATGACATGACAAACTTCCAACGAAATTATTCAACAGGACAAGTGGAGATTGGCGAAGGAGTTATTTTTCACAAAACAGAATACAGGGAACGAAGAAACCACTATGCGTACTTTGCTTCAAGCGAAAAGACAACGGGATACGACAGCAGCCGCGATGCTTTTGTGGGAGTTCATAATGGCTTAGATTCGCCTCAAGCTGTCATTGATGGAGAATGTAAAAACAGCACGGCTTACGGTTGGCTTCCAATCGGTGTTCATCAAATTGATATTGAACTTCAACCCGGCGAAACTAAAACAATGAATTTTATTTTAGGATATGCCGAGAATCCGCCCGATAAAAAATTCATCGATAACGGAAAAATAAGGAAAGATGAATTTGAAGAAGTTAGAAAAAAATACATAGAGCCGTCTGCTGTACAAAATGCTTTTGAATCTCATAAAAAATATTGGAATGATCTTCTCTCTTCATATCAAGTTAATTCGCCAGATATAATAATAAATCGTATGGCCAACATTTGGAATCAATACCAATGCATGGTAACTTTTAACATGTCGCGTTCAACTTCGATGTACGAATCGGGTATCGGCAGGGGAATGGGTTACCGCGATAGTAATCAAGATGTGCTTGGGTTTGTACACATGATACCATCGAGAGCGCGGCAAAGAATTTTAGACATAGCTTCAACTCAACTTTCCGACGGCACATGCTATCATCAATATCAACCGCTAACCAAAAAAGGCAATGCAGATATTGGCGGCGGTTTTAACGATGACCCGCTTTGGTTAATTCTTTCTACTTCAGCATATATTAAAGAAACTGGTGATACAAGTATCTTAAATGCTAAAGCAGGTTTCGCCGATGTTGAAAACTCAGAAGCAACTTTAATGGATCATCTTTACATTTCATTAAAATA
>CAZRMG010000207.1:2974-5753 GCA_964601095.1 uncultured Melioribacteraceae bacterium
GGCAATAAACTCGGTTCAAAAGAAAATGAAGAAGGGAAAATCTTTATCGAAAGTCAGGGCTGGTGCGTTTTGGGAAATGTTGGTTTGGAAAATGATTATGCTTTAAAAGCATTGGACAGTGTAAACAAACATCTCGCAACTTCAAACGGAATAATTCTTCAGCAGCCGGCATTTAGCAAATACTATGTTCATCTCGGCGAAGTAAGTTCTTATCCGCCGGGTTATAAAGAGAATGCTGGAATTTTTACGCATAATAATACATGGATTCAAATTGCCGAAACTATTCTTGGAAGAGGCGATAGAGCGATGGAATATTACAAAGCAATTTGTCCGCCCAGCAAGGAAGATCAAATAGATATTTATAGAAGTGAACCTTATGTTTACAGTCAAATGACTGCAGGTAGAGATGCGCAAACACCCGGCGAGGGAAAAAATTCATGGCTTACCGGAACTGTTGCTTGGTCGTTCGTAACATTATCGCAATACATTTTAGGTGTTCGCCCGGATTTCGATGGACTTGTAATTGATCCTTGCATTCCAAGCGATTGGAAAAATTTTAAAGTTGTTAGAAAATTTAGAGGAGAAGTTTACAATATCAGTTTTAACAATCCGAAAGGAATTTGCAAAGGTGTAAAGAAGATTACACTTGACGGTAAAGAAATTAAAGGCAATAAAATTCCAATTCAGAACGATATGAAAGAGCATTCGGTAGAAGTTGAATTGGGATAATTAGAATTTACGCTAATTTTTATAACCGGTAAAGAAAATAGCTACGGCTAAAATTTTACCGGTTTTGCTTTTTAAAAACTATTGATTCATATATTAAAATATAGTTTAACCCGTTGTGTGAATTAATTATTCTAAAAGAATAGAACACGGATTATTATGATTATTGATGATTATCGCTGATCATAATAAATCACAAAAACTCGTCTCGCTGAAAGCGTTAGTCGAAGCGGGTCAGTGTTCCGTTTGTCCTCTGTTGAAATATTACGTTTTCTTATATTTTTTTATTCACACAACATGTATTGTGTATCTAAAAACTTATCAAGTATAATCATCCAAACATTCATGTAGTATCACACGCATTTAAATGTGTGCAAAAATTTGTCAACCAACTTTTCTTTTGTTTATAACGTCTTATATTTAGTTTTATTTCCGGGGGGAAATGGCAACCGTTGTTACCGTTATTAAAGATGAGATTTTCCGCGAAGGTCTGACTTATCTTATTAATAACAGTGAAGGATGCAGATGTATAGCTGCATTTGCTGATTATGAAAGTCTGAAGGATTATTTTATTAGTAATCCTTCGGATGTTATTTTATTTGATATCGACATATCGTTTGACAATGCCGTCAGTTTTATGACAGAATTAAAAACGCTTAAAAAAGGTGTAGTTATTATAGCTTTGAGTTATGATGATTGCAATGAAAAGGTTTATAGAAGCGTTAATGCGGGGGCAGACGGGTTCCTCGTAAAAAATATTTCACATATCGATTTGATTGAAGCTATTAACGATGCATGCAAAGGCGGCTCACCCCTGAGTTCTTCAGCTGCAAAAAAACTTGTTGACTATTTTCATAAAAACGGTATATCATTTTCAATTAATAAAAACTATGACCTTTCACCGAGAGAAAAGGAAGTTGTAGCTAAATTAGTAGAAGGAAAAGCTATGCGGGAAGTAGCGCATGATTTGTTTATAAGTATTGATACTGTACGATTCCATTCCAAAAATATATACCGAAAACTAAAAGTTAGAAACCAAGCTGAACTTGTTGCAAAAACTCTTCGCGAAAAATTAATTTAGAGTATGCATTTTATATTCAAAAGAGAACCTACATAAATAGGGGATGATAACATGTCAATCTTAAGATTCTGTTCTAAAAACAATCTATTCATGTAGTGGTTATTTTTTCCCTCAGTTAATATGTTGACCATCGAAAAATTCTCTGGGCTATAATTCTAACAAACTAATCTTAAACCTACATATGGGGGGAATGATGTCGAAAAGTTTTTACTTTTCTGCATTTCTTTTTATTGCTGAATTATTCCGATTGGATGATAACAAGTTGAATGCTTGTAAACTTTTATCGGAGCTATAATATGGAAATGCAGAAAAAATTTAATAAGTCCCAATTCAAAAACAAATTTCATTTTAGTATTAAACTGGGGGTACAATGACGGCAAAATTACAGCCAATTGGAAATTTGGGATATAAAATGTTTGTCCTAGTATTGTTGCTAACAATCCTAATGACCGGACAAACTTTATCTCAACAAAGCAGGGGAAGTATAAGGGGTTTGGTTCGCGATGAAGTAACACGAGAACCGTTAATCGGTGCCAATGTATTTATTCAAGAAATAAATGCGGGCGCCGCAACGGATGTTGACGGAAAATTTTTAATTGAAGGTGTTCCCGCCGGGACTCATGTTGTCCTAGTAAGATTTATTGGATACAGGCAAACATCAAGCGAAGTTACTGTAAGAGCAAACAGTACAACGGAAGTAAATTTCTCACTTCAGGCAAGTGCAGTACAACTTAACGAATTAGTCGTAACTGGGCAGGGTGTTGCAACCGAAAGAAGAAAACTAACTTCTACTGTTGAATCGATTAAAACCGATGATATTAAGATTGCGCCGGTTGAATCGGTAGATCAACTTTTACAAGGCAGAGTACCGGGTATGGTGGCATTTAATTCCTCAGGTATGCCGGGTACTGCCGGAAGAATTGCAGCAAGAGGTTTAAAAAGCGCGTTAACGAATGCTACTCCTGTTGTTTA
>CAZRMG010000208.1:0-5712 GCA_964601095.1 uncultured Melioribacteraceae bacterium
AGGTCGAGTTATTCCGGTAATAAATTTAAGGTCAAAACTTTCATTACCGAGAAAAGAATATGATAGAAATTCAAGAATAATTGTCGTTGAACTTAATAACAAAACTATTGGCTTTATTGTGGATGAAGTCAGCGAAGTACTGCGTATTCCGGTTAGTATAACCGAGAAACCACCGGAAATGGTATCGGGTATTAATGCAGCATTTATAACTGCAATCGGTAAACTTGAAGACAGGCTGCTTATACTACTTGATTTAGAAAAAATTCTTGGCGACAGCGAAAATGTAGAATTAAAAAAGATGACGGATACTTTACCAAAAATGAATTAAACATGTGTTGTAACTTTTATAGAAGCGGGTGAATCCCGCTTCTTTTTTAAAAACTTATATCACTTCTTCCAAAGAATTCTTTGAAAACAAAAAATAGAACAGGCAGATATTCCAAAAAAAGCACCGGCAAATAATCCGTCCATACCCCGTTGACCTGATAATTTAAAACAGTAATTACCGATAGACTACTTAATGAAACGAGTAAAATCCCGCTCCATTTTTGCGTTAGTGGAAGTAGTATTGCAATCCAACCTATGTACCACGGATGAACAACCGGTGAAAATACAATCATGAATAAAGCTGAGTAAAATATCTTATCCATAATATTTTTTTTCCCGAAATAGACCGGAATCAATGCAGCCGCTAAAAGACCAGCGCTTATTAATCTAGAAGTTTGATTATCCTCGAAGTAAAGATTCAACAAATTGAAAACAAACCCGTTGAACGTCCAATTTTTTGTATAGATTAAAAACGCCTCGAACGGATTTGATGAAAATATATACGGCATAAATTGTGCTGAAAAAACAATTAAAGGAAAAACCACAACAATGATTTTATTTTTTATCCCTTTTTCATTTAGAAACAATATCGGAAGAAAAACAAGTCCGACAGGTTTAATAGATAACGATAATCCAAGCAAGACCGATGAAATTATTTTTTTATTTTTCAGATAAAAAAGCATTGAAAATAAAATCATCGGAAAACCAAAGGCATCTAAATGCGCATCCAACGCAAAATGAATTATTGACAACGGGCATAATGCATACAATAAAATATATTTGATGTTTATTCCAAGATGTTTCAACAATTCATATATTGAAAAAATTGTTAACAACTCCGCAATCAATATCAACAATTTATATCCCCAAACACTTTCTCCGCTTAATAAATATCCCAGAAAAAAGAGCCATTGGCTTAGCGGAAAATAAATGGTTTTCATGTCTGGAAAATTTACGTTGTCCGGTAAAATATTTGAGTGGAAATCAATTAATGCCGGATGGTTAGGCGCATATAAATATGGATTGATACCTGCCGCCTGAATTTTGCCGTCCCACATATATCTGTAAATATCGTCGGAACCAATTGGAATTGTATTAATGAATAATAAACGCAATAAAACAAATGCCGCGATAAGAATGAATATTATATTGTATTGTATTTCTTGTTTAATGATCAACCAACAAACAAATATAAAAACTATAGAAGAGGAAATGTTTATGAAGGAATAAACAATTATAGGTTTGTAATTTAAAACGGGAATAATTAATATCAATCCATATAAAACCAAAACTAATAAGTAAAAAAAAATTTTGTTTGTAAGAGTCATATTATTTTTTCTCCGAAGTTAAAATAGCAAACCGGGGTGAAAATATCTTTCAAAAAATTGATTGATGAAGACAATGAGGATTCGAAACATAATTGAATCTTTTTACTTATTGATGTATTATTTCCATTGTATTATATAGTAGTATCTATTTATAACCGATTAATCAACTTAAAAGCAAATATGGATAAAGTTCGCATTTTAGTTTCAGAAGATCATAACCTTGTAAGACGGGGTTTAATTTCAATTATTGAGAATCATGAAGATTTTATTGTTGCCGGTGAATGCGAAGACGGTGCAAGTTTAGTAGAAAAGTATAGTATTACCAAACCAGATATTGTTATAAGTGATATATCAATGCCGAAAATGACTGGAATAGAAGCCGCAAAAAATATTCTTTTAATGGATAAAAACGCTAAAATAATATTTCTTACAGTTTTTGAATCGGAAGACTATCTTTATAAAGCTATTAAAATTGGTGCTTATGGATTAATATCAAAACAATCACTTAAAGAAGAATTAATAAAAGCTATTGTTGCTGTAATTAGCGGGAAAAAATATTTTCAAGGGAAAACCGACAAGGATATTAAAGCAATAGAAAATAAATTCTGCGATAATACTTCGGATATAAACGAACTGTCCAAGGGATCTTTCAACCAATTTGAAATAGAGATACTAGAGTTCATTGCTCAAGGATTAACAACTGAAGAAATAGCAGAGATTAAATCTGAAAAAAAAAGAACTATTGATGATATTAGATTACAGATCATGGATAGATTAAAATTTAAGACTTTACCGCAGTTGATTAAATATGCCGTTGAGTTCACATTTAATGAAAAAGAAAACCAAAAACATAAATGAGATCTATTTTTCGTACAGGGTTTTTGTGGCATTCAACTTTTGTGACGGTTTTTCGATTATATAATAAATAATTCCCGGTTTGGGAAATAAAGGCATGAAATGGAATTAAACATAATTTATACTATAATTATTACGATTGCAGCAATTGCATTAACTTATTTGTATGCAAACAAAAAATTATCGAAGCAGTATGAAAAAATAAATACTGAATTAAAGAATGGAATTGCAACAAAGAAAAGCGAATTGGAATACTTAAAAGAAAAACAAACAAAATTTTGGAATGTTATTTCAAATCAATTAAGAACTTTGTTTTATTCTTTCTATAATTCAATAGATTTGCTGAATACCGGTTATGACGAACTTAGCGTTGAAGAAAAAAAAGAATTGATTGCAAACATTGGAAAATCTTACGACCAAAGTTTGGGAATAATTAACGAATTGTTGGAATGGGTAAAAGCGAACCGGCGCCGTCAGAATTCAACGCCTGAATACATTAATCTTAGTCTGCTACTATCAGAAAATTTGTCTTTCTTAAACAGTAAACTTGATGAAAAAAATATAACTGTTGATAAAATTATCGGCGAAAACATTCCTATTTATTGCGATAAAATGATGATTGATTTTGTAATTAAAAGCATATTGGGGAATGCGATTAAATTTTCGCATAGAGACGGTGTTATTCGGGTTGAATGTAACAAGGTAGGCAACAGAGCTGAATTGATTATTTCAGATTCCGGCGTAGGAATACCAAAAGAAAATTTAGAAAAACTTTTTAAGCTTGATGAAATAATTTCGACGGTTGGAACAGGTAACGAAAAAGGTTCGGGACTAGGTTTGATAATCTGCAAAGATTTTCTAGAATTAAATAACGGTAAGCTTTCTATCAACAGTGTATTTGGGAGAGGAACTACAGTTACAATTGTGCTTCAAGGAACCGATAATTAGTTAAAAACAGAATTTTTTGATAAAAAACCCACCTTGTTTAATATTAAACTTTTTCGCAAAATCTCCGATGATTGATTAGGAGTATTGTATTTTTTTGTGAAAAGGAATTCATAAAATCATGTATAAAGAAGAAAAAAATCCATATGAACCCGAAGTTAATTTATTTGACGACGGATCAGAAGATGAATTCTTCCTTTCCCAGTTCAAAGTTTTAGGAAGAAAATATTTTCCGAAAAATTCGGAATTCCAAAACGAACCGCTTTTAATTCTTAAAGCAGGAAATAGATTTTTTGAACTGACAAAAAACTCCCCAATCGACGAAATACTAATTCGTTATGATATAGCACCTTTTTTCTGGCTCTATAATTCACCCGTAGTTAAATTCATTAAAAATTTTTACCGACTTGAGCAACGCGCCAAGGTTACAAATTCGAATAACAGCATACTTACTTTTATAGAGTATTACGAAAAATGGGCTAAAGCAAAAACACTTGAAGATAAAAAGTATTTCGCCGGCTCTGCAGTTTCGATTTTGGAACATCGAAACTTTACAAAAAATTATTTTCTGCAGCTGCTGCATGCCACAATTAAAATATTCGATAAATCGTTTTTCGATCCTATTGCAGCTTCCGATCTTCTTAACCAGATATTTGAAAGTGTTTCTGTTATGAATATTGAAGCAGACATAAAAAATGAAGTTTGTTATTATGTGAATATTTTCAATGGGTTCAGTCAACTTGCACTTAATACACCGGAAAAAGCCAATTTATATTTTTCCGGCGCGCTGCTTCATAAAAAGGACGGTATTAACGCAAAATTTTATTCGGCTCTCGCAGAAGTAAAACAACTTAATCATGATGCCGCAACTAAAACTTATAATGATCTTTATGAAAATGATTTGAATAGATTGAAATATGCCATTGAACAGAATAATGTTTATCTATTCGGTTTGCTTTGCGAATACAACATCATGCAAAATTTCTTTGCTTTTGATGATTTTGCCAAAATTGTTGTTGAAATTACTCAAGAAATTAACAGCAGGACAGGGCAAGCAGAAGTGCTTGTACATTTTCTAAAAAGTAAAATAATAGATTTTAATCATGTTGATCACATGATTCCAAAGGAACCGGAACATAGTAAGTCAATTCAAACAGTAGATTTGATAATTCATAAATTTTCACATTCGCTAAACTTGGCTTTTTTATCATCACTTCCGTTGTTAGCCGATAAATTTTTAAATACAATTAACGATATCATTTCGAAAATAGAAGGCGAGTATGAGAAGCAGGTTCAAGAAAAATTAAATGCATACAGTTTGCTCATCGTAGAAAGCGAATATGCAATTCAACAGCATCAGCATGAATTGGAATCGATCAAAGTTAATGTGAAAGCAAAAGTTGAAAAAATGATAGCCGACGCAAAAATAAATATTGATAATTTAGTCGCCGAGTATGAAAACAAAATTAAGAATCTCGATATGCAATCGGATCTAAATCCGCTTGTAACATTCAAAAACGGTATGTCCTATAATTTTTTTATAGCAGTTATAGTTTTACTCGTTGTGGGTTTTGCAAGTTATTCAAATAACAGCCAGATAACCGAAATCTCAAATTTCCGAAGCATGATTTCAGCGGTAATTTTCTCGGGAACAAAATGGGGAATAATCTCATTTATTATCGGTATAATTTTTTCGGCAATGCAAGCAGGATCTACGGTTATGGATCGCAACTATAAAAGGCAAGGATTAGTACGGAAACTTCAAAGCATTAATGATAGAAGGGACATTGAAATATCGGAGATTAAAAAAGAAGGTGAAGAATTAGAAAGGAAAATGATAGAAAAAACGAAGGAACGAATTCTTTATCACGAAACAAGAATCGAGCAGCTAATTGGCGAAAAAGAAAAAGAAGCGGTTGAACTCCGCGCAAAATTAAAAGAACAAATGAGTGAAGACACGAAAGAATTAAAGAAAATGTTGGAAAGCTAAACATAATCACGTGGCTAATAATAGCCGGAAACATAAATTTTCGAGTGCACTCTTTCCATAAATTCATCAAAATTCAAAGAAAAAGCATTGGTACAGATTTGGCACTACATAACCAAACTCTAATAATATTCTGGTTATATGAAGAAAATAGTTACCATCACCGGCATCCGCCCGGATTTTATCCGGATGAAAAAAGTATTCGAAAAGTTAGATGAAAATTTCGACCACGTTATGATTCATACTGGTCAGCATTACGATGATGAACTA
>CAZRMG010000209.1:0-5702 GCA_964601095.1 uncultured Melioribacteraceae bacterium
CAAACGACGTATCTCGAGCATATTTAATTAGGAAAATAATATATTATTCATAATCAGTTAATCTTGGAATCCAATATTCTATAAAATCATTCTTCTCGGTTTCATTAAACCCGGTATTGCTTAAATTGTTAGAGAAAAATTCAGCAAGAGAATCCTTACTTATTACCCACCCAGATTTGTATTGATAAACTTCAGGGCAAACGGCTTCGTAATATAGATATCCGTATTGATCATTTATATTCCCCGACGGATTAACTTTTACAACCCAGCCGTCCTTATAAATTGGTTCGGACTCGATTATTCTACCGCCTAACGGGAATTCAAGTTTTACAGTTATTGTACATGTTTTTGTAGGATATAAATATATGTTGGGTTTTCTAACTACGGGTCCGTGCGTTGTATCCGGTTTTACCGGTTTTTCTTGTTCAGCCGGTTCTTCCGGTTCGGTTGAGTTTTTACAACCGGAGGAAAACACAAACAGACCTGTTATTGTAATCATCGTAAGAAATACAAAGTGTTTTTTCAACGTACACATTTTTTCCCCGTAAACGGTTGTTTTTTATCTTAGTCTGTGAATTTTACAACTCCCGTTACAACAATGAAATTTATTGCATATTTACTAAAATTAGTCTTCAGCAAACCAATAATATTTTTTATATTCACTAATTTCCGCCAAAGGATCTTTATCACCAATCAATGCTTCCAAATAACATTTTCGTTTACCTTTTACAATTAATACGATTTTAATTTTTTCATTCCCATTAGTTTGATAATAATTCTTCGGCAATTTATTTGATTCTATCAGTGAACCGGCAATCCATAAACATAAACTGAAGAAAGGTGGATTCTTTGAAATAATCTTTGCGCTGTATAAAGTTGAATCGGTTTCGTTTTGAAAAGCAACCATAACTGTGTCTGACAAATCACAATGGAAGGTATAATTTCCACAATATCTACCTTTGGAATAATTCCCAATTACTGTTGGTGGAGCAAATGGATTGGGAACACCAATCCAGAATACATTTGTTGAATCTTCATAATAGTATTGATCTTTCAACCGATACTCTTCATGAGATTGTGAATATAAATCAATCGTAAAAAATAACATTAGAATAATAACAGATTTCATAAATACCAAAGAATTATTATGGATCTATTTAATAATTTCCTAATTATCTGAATAAAACAACAACTATCAAATTAGTTTAATATGGTAGAACAATTAATCCATACCTCGATACAATAATGAATCTATTATTAAACCAACACTATTACTAAAAACCAACCACTTATTATTTCCCGTGCCAAATGATTGTACCTTGTTTATTCTTTACAGTACCATAACCGGTTATTATTATTTCATTACCGTCCGTCCATACATTCTTAAATATAAAAGTTCGATCATCAACCTTAAACAAATCAGCAATAGACATCCAAGTACTCCCGTTATAAAACAACACATTATTGTAATCTCCTACTGCTAACAAATAATTCTCTGCTTTGCCATAAATATTATAGATAGTACCATTTACATCTAATATTTTTTCCCAATCTTTGTCTTGGTACATCCAAACACCCGAAAGTCCGCTTGAATATAGTTTACTAAAGTTACTTGAATAAAGTTGAAGATAACCCCATTTAATAATTACTGAAGGGGAATTAAATACCATCGAATCCAACACAACAAAATTGTTCATTTCACCTGCTAAGTAATAATACTTCTCCAGGGATGTAGTCTTATTCGCCGTTGATGCAAGGATAAAAGTTCTTCCGTTATAACTTTCTATACTTTTTAGCCAATAGGCAACATCATCGTTTAAGTTAAGGTCAATAGTGTCAGTAGTCCATTTGTTGTTTTCGTATTTCATTACCAAACCGTTCCTGCCACACGCCCAAATATTACCACTTCGGTCAGTGCTCATATCTAAAATATCTCCCTTCAACCATTTACTGGGGTCTACAGTGTAAAAACCGGGGTAGACATCTGTCCAATTACTACCAATATATCTTGCAATAAAAACATTATCTCCAATGTATCCACCTGTCAATAAATTATTGCTTGCGAGGCCAACAATATCTGCTGGTTTTCCGATTACATCTTTGCCTATATCATTGATTGTCCAGTCTTTACCGTCATACCGCCACATTTGCCCTAGAGGACCATCTGCCCAACAGCATAACCATGCATCGTTAGAAGTAAATACAAGTAAATTTTTTGGTAATATTTGAAGCTGATGTGGATCGGTGGTTTTAAGTGTATCAGCAGTCCAAGTCATTTCTCTTGGATTCTTAAATGGTTTCGTTTGTGGATGTTCGGTACCTTTTTCTTTACAACTCGCAACCAGTTGCAACAAAGAAATAATAAATAAAATTTTTATTGCTTTCTTTTTAACCATGTACTTTCTCAATCAATATTTCCTCTTCAAAAAAAAATCTTTCTATAAATGTAACATATAGATTTCCTCAACTTGTCTATACAATAGAGAAAAGAACTAATACTTATCGCTTGCATTTATTGATCTATAAAAGGTAACACTCAAAGATGTTACGGAAGAAATCCACGGCATGCTCACCCTTCAAGGTGGAAATTTGAAAGCCCTATTTTTATTTGCACGCTGCAACATAGTTATGTACTTCTTTTTTATCAAGTAAAAAATTAGAACCCGATTTATGATTGATAACTGTAGTATTTCAGAGGATATATTGTGTCTAGTAAAATAATAATTGTCATACTGGCGACCTGCTTCGCATACGCGTAAGCGAGGCGAGAAGCCAGCATCCAGCTACTAACAGATAAATGGATTCCGGCATCTCGCCTCGTCTCCGACGAGTCGGAGCGGGACGCCGGAATGACGAAGAGAGGTATTGTCATACCGGACATACTTGCACGTTGTCTATTTGCAAGATCCGGCATCATAAAAAAAATGTTGGTGGATTTTGATTTCCATCAAAGTGACAAACATGGATTCCGGCTTTCGCCGGAATGACATTTGTGTTAACTGGAATAACGTTTGCTTCTACAGTAAAGATAATCACCTAAAGCAGTTATTTTATAATACCTTGAATATAATCAACCATTAGCCGCACACCGAAAGCAGTATCAAACTTTTCAGTGTAATTTGTAGCTTTATGTTTTATAGCTGGGCCCGCAATATCTAAATGCGTCCAAGGAATTTTTTCGTCAACAAAATGTTCAAGGAATTTGGCAGCAGTGATCGCCCCGCCCCATCTCGGTCCGAGGTTTGAGACATCCGCACGTTCGCTTTTAATTAAAGATTTATAATCGTTCCATAAAGGTAAACGCCACAAACGTTCATGTGTCTTGCACCCGGATTTTGATAATTTATCAGCCATATCTTCATTGTTTGTAAACAGCCCGGCAATAAAATCCCCAAGCGCAACAACCACTGCTCCCGTTAAAGTTGCAAAGTCAATTATCTCTTCGGGTTTTTGTTGAGAAGCATAATGAAGTGCGTCGGCAAGAATTATTCTGCCCTCGGCATCGGTGTCTTTTACTTCAATAGTTTTGCCGGAATATGCTTTAATAATATCGCCCGGTTTGTAAGAAGATCCTCCTAACATGTTTTCTACACAAGGGATTACACCGATTACTTCGATAGGCAATTTTAGCGATGCAATGGCATTCATAACTCCAACCACCAAAGCGCCGCCTGCCATATCGGCGTTCATCTCAATCATAGAGTTTGTTGGTTTTATTGAAAGTCCGCCGGAATCATAGGTAACACCTTTGCCGACGAGAGCAATTTTTTTAACCGCTGCAGCGGGTTTATAATTAAGAACCATCATAAGCGGATCGTTGGTACTTGCTCCACCGACAGCAAGTATTGCATTCATTCTCTTCTTCTTCAATTCGTTTTTATCAAAGATTGTAACCTTAACTTTTTGTTTGGTCAATTGGGTTTTTGTTCTTTTCGCAAATTCTTGCGGCGTAAGTGTAATAGCCGGTTCGTTAACTAAATCTCTCGCAAAGAAAACCGAGTTCATAAGTTTTTCCGTAAATGAAAGAACCGATGAAACGATTTTTACATCGCTATAATGTAAGTTAACATTTAGTGCGTGAACGGAATTCTTTTCGCTTTTGTAATTTTCAAAACTATAGTTACCGAGATAAATTCCCTCGGCAATAGTTTGAATCATGTAAGAATCACTTTCAAAATGCCCGGGGAAATGGCTGAATGCCGGGACAACAACATTGATAGAATTTACATCCTTCCCTTTCAAAGATTGTATCAACCCGGCGAAGTAATTTCTAAAAAAATCGGGCGAAAATTCTTTATCGACTTTAACCTTTTTAAGAAAGATAACCGACGGTTCGGGTGCTAAAGAATAATAAACAAGTTCGTTATTCTTCTTATCAAGAAAGTTTTTCTTTTGCAGAGAACTTAAAGTCGAATTGAAATTGGAGAAGAAATCATCGACAAGCTTTTCAAGATTATCGCTTTCAATAAAAAATTTTACAATCGCCGAGTGTGTCTTGAATGATAAATCATCGCCTTTAGCTGAAATGCTTAATTTGAAATTCATATTAACCCCTGTGGTCAAGATATTTTTGAGCTGAAGAAATAACTTTTTCTTTAATATCATTTATAGTTGTATTAAAAAGCCGTGCGCCTGATGCATTCATGTGTCCCCCGCCGTTAAATTCGTAGGCAAGTTTGTTAACGGGTAATTTGCCTTTAGAGCGGAAACTTATTTTTATACCGTCTTTAAGCTCATGAAAAAGAATGCCGATTTTAATGTTTTGAATAGAGAGACAATAATTAACAAAACCGTCTATATCTGCTTCGGTAGCGCCGTTCTTTTCGAGATCGTCTATTGTAATTTCCATATAAGCTATTTGTTTAGTAGAATCAATTTGAATAGACCTCAATGCCTCGCCGAGTAATTTCACTCTTCCGAATAAAAATTGGTCGTAAATCTTATCATACATTTTTGTTGGATTAACTCCATACTCAAGTAGTGTTGCGGCAATACGATGAACTTTTGGAGAAGTTCTTTCGAAACGGAAAGAGCCGGTGTCGGTCATTATCGCTGCGTATAATAATTCAGCAATTCTTTTATCAAGTTCAACAATTTTTGTTTGATCGATAAAATCAAAAATAATCTCACCGGTTGCCGAGTAATCCGTTCCGCCGAAGAAATGATTCACAAAATCCTCCGGGTCTTGATGGTGATCGATACAAAGTTTCATACTGTTAAAATTCCTGAAAGCGTTTTCCATTTTAACAATACGGTTAGCTTGATTTAAATCCATTGCAACGGCGATATCTATTTCATTAAATATGTTTGAGTGGTTTTGCTCGTCGTATTTCTCCACAACATTATCTATATCTAAGAACTCCAAATTATATGGAGTTCCGCTGTGGTTCACGGCTTTTACATTCTTGCCGAGTTTTTTTAGTATTTCATAAAAAGCAAGCTGGGAGCCGATTGCATCTGCATCCGGATTTACGTGCACTGTTAATAAAAAAGATTTGTGTTGAAGTATTATATTTTTCAGTAAATCAAAATTGTTCATAATCATTTATTATTGTTTTATAAAGTTATCGAAATAAGATTCTGTGCTGCATGCAAATATAAAAAAAGGCGGAGTAAATACTCCGCCTTAAATCTAATTCACCTATAATTGAAAACTAATTATTTGACTTCCCAGGTATTTGAAGAGAACATAAGTTTTTCGT
>CAZRMG010000210.1:0-5685 GCA_964601095.1 uncultured Melioribacteraceae bacterium
CATTACTTTAGTTGTAAGAACAGTCATCTATATATTTTCCGCAGGTAAGAAATCAATTAATTTCGACAATCGATAGTAAAAAGAGAGATTAATAATTATTCAAAATCTTGCATAATTATGCAATAGCTCTTATCTTGCTTCCCGGATTTTACTTCTTATGATAAAAAGATGCTTTAAACCGGAAAATGTTTAATCTTAGTTTCCAATTATTAAGTTAAATGAAATGATTTTTTTAAAGAACTGTATAAATATTTACAATAAATAGAACAATAATAAAACTATGGAGAATCCATGACTGAATTTGTCAATTCCATTTTATCTCAAGTAAAAGCCAAGAATCCTAACGAGCCGGAATTTCATCAGGCAGTGTTTGAAGTTGCTTCATCATTGGAATTGGTTTTTGAAAAACATCCTGAGTATAGGAAAGAAAAAATATTGGAAAGAATTATAGAACCTGAAAGAATTATTTTATTCAGAGTTCCATGGGTTGATGACGAAGGTGAAGTGCAGATTAACAGGGGTTTCAGAATTGAAATGAACAGCGCAATCGGTCCATATAAAGGAGGACTTAGATTTCACCCATCGGTAAATCTCGGCATTCTAAAATTTTTAGCATTTGAACAAGTATTTAAAAACAGTTTAACTTCATTGCCCATGGGCGGTGGAAAAGGCGGAAGCGATTTCGATCCGAAAGGTAAAAGCGATGGTGAAGTAATGCGTTTTTGCCAAAGTTTTATGAATGAACTTTTTCGTCACATCGGTTCAAATACAGATGTCCCTGCCGGGGATATCGGTGTCGGCGGTCGTGAAATCGGTTATTTGTTTGGACAGTACAAAAGATTACGCAATGAATTCACCGGCGTTTTAACAGGCAAAGGTTTGAATTGGGGAGGTTCTTTAATTCGTCCCGAAGCAACAGGTTACGGCGCAGTTTATTTTGCAGCCGAAATGCTTGCTACACGCGGGCAAACGCTGGAAGGTAAAAAGTGTTTGGTTTCTGGCAGCGGTAATGTTGCGCAATATACGGTTGAAAAAATTCTTGATCTCGGCGGTAAAGTTTTAACTCTTTCCGATTCCAACGGTTATATTTACGACGAGCAGGGCATTGATAAAGAAAAACTTAAATTCGTGTTGGATCTTAAAAATGTGCGCAGGGGAAGAATTAAAGAATATGCAGATAAATATAAATCTGCTGTTTATACAAGCATTGATCCAAATGCTGATTTCAATCCGTTGTGGCATCATAAAGCCGATTGTGCTTTTCCAAGTGCAACTCAAAACGAAATTAACGGGAAAGACGCGGCTAACCTTTTAAAGAACGGAGTTTATGTTATAAGCGAAGGTGCAAACATGCCTTCAACGCCTGATGCAATTGATCAATTTGTAGATTCTAAAATTTTATACGGACCGGGCAAAGCAGCAAATGCAGGCGGTGTTGCAACATCCGGTTTGGAAATGGCCCAAAATAGTATGCGCTTTTCATGGACGCGCGAAGAAGTAGATTCTAGATTACATCTTATTATGAAAAATATTCACAAGACTTGTGTTGATGTTGGAAATAAATATGGAACTCCGGGTAATTATGTCAACGGCGCAAATATCGGCGGATTCTTAAAAGTAGCAGACGCGATGATTGACCAGGGTATTGTGTAATATTTTATAAAATAAAAGCATTGTCGTATGATTGAATGGATGTATGTCTGCAAGTTTTTTTTATGCGTTCATACATCCATATTTTTTCCCCTACGCAATTACAATTTCATATGCATCCATTTATTCATTAAATTGTGAATGCAAAGGATCTACTAATGATAGATGAATTTATTTCTCGCTTAATATGAACTCTTCTAAAATTATATTTGATAAAGAACTGATTAAGAATCCTAATTTTTCGAAATCACAGGATTTTCATAATTTAATGCGTTTTCGAATCCGCGACATTCTTCTCGTTTCAAGTCATTATGATTCATATATTTTTGAAGAAGAAGGACGGCTTTACGAAGCTGTACGCAAAGAATATCACGGATTAAATCTTAGTTATTCCGCCGAATTAATTCATATCGCCAATGGCGAAGAAGCTATAAAACTTGCACGAGATGAGCGACGGTTCGACCTCATAATTGTTACTCAACACATCGAAGATATGGACGCAGTTACATTCGCAAAAAAAGTTAAAGAAACTGGATTAAACATTCCTATTGTTCTTCTTGGCTATGATAATACAAGTTTTACCGAATTACTTTCGAAAAAAGAAATCGAATTATTTGATAGAGTATTTATTTGGCAGGGCGATTACAGAATAATAATCGGGATTGTTAAATACTTTGAAGACAGGTTTAATATTGATAACGATATCCAAATTGCAGGTGTACAATCAATAATTCTTGTTGAAGATGATGTACGTTTCTATTCTTCTTATTTACCTCTTCTTTATTCCGAACTTTATAAACAAGCACAAAGTTTGATATCGGAGGGTATTAGTCTTGCGCATAAATTTTTAAGAATGCGCGCACGTCCCAAAATTTTATTATGCTCAACTTACGAGGAAGCGAGCCACTTCTTTAATAATTACAAAGAGAACATACTCGGTATTATTTCGGATATTGATTTTTCGCACGACGGTAAAAGAAACGAGAAGGCAGGTTTCGCTTTTTGCGAAGAGGTGAAAAAAAATTATCCCGATATTCCAATTCTTATTCAATCGACAGTTGATGCTCACGAAGAACTTGCAAAAAAAATGGGAGCGTGTTTTGTATTTAAAAATTCGCCTACATTATTATATGATGTCAGTAATTTTTTGAAGGAAAATTTTGGATTCGGGTATTTTAATTTTAGAGATGAAAAAGGCAACGAGTACGGAACGGCAAAAAATTTGGTTGAGTTTGAAAAACATCTCGCAAAAATTCCTGATGAATGTTTATCGTATCACGCGGCGTTAAATCATTTCTCAAAATGGTTTAAAGCGCGGACAGAGTTTTGGCTGGCTTATCAATTACGTCCCAAAAAGATTTCCGATTTTACAAACCCTGCCGGGCTGCGTAAATATATTTCCGATAAAATACACGAGTTCGGTAGATCGAGGCAGACGGGCGTAATATCGGATTTTAATGTTGAGCGTTTCGATCCTCAAATAACATTTGCGCGAATCGGCGGAGGTTCGATTGGCGGCAAAGCTCGCGGTCTTGGATTTCTAAATAATCTTCTCAGCAGTTTTGAAATTAGAAATCGTTTCCCCGGTGTGGAAGTTTTTGTGCCGTCTGCTTTAGTTATAAGCGTTGATATATTCGATCAATTCTTAGAAGATAATAACCTTCGCGACTTTGCACTAAATTCGAATAACGATGAAGAATTAAAAAAACGTTTTGCCGAAGCTGAGATTTTTCCTGAATTCCTTTTAAAAGCTCTTCGCGAATTTTTGAAAAAAATAAGGGAGCCGCTCGCAATTCGTTCATCAAGTTTGCTTGAAGATTCGCAGGATCAACCATTTGCAGGAATTTATGAAACTATAATGCTTCCGAATAATGAAGATGATTTGGAATTATCGCTTAAGCGTATTCTCGATTCTTTAAAGCAGATTTATGTCTCGGTCTTTTACAGGAATTCAAAAGATTATATAAGTATTACGCAACACCGGCTTGAAGAAGAAAAAATGGCGGTGATAATTCAAAGAATCATCGGCGCAGAACATAACAAAAAATATTATCCTGAAATTTCCGGTGTTGCGCGTTCTTTTAATTTTTATCCCACTCCGCCTTTTCATTCAAACGATGGAATCGTTTCAGCCGCATTAGGATTGGGCAAAGTGATTGTTGAAGGCGGCAACGCGGTTAGGTTTTGTACAAAGTATCCTAAAATTATTCCCCAGTTTGCTACAATAAAAGATACCGTAGAATTCAGCCCAAAATGTTTTTTTGCTTTGGACGTGAATCAGCTTGATCCAAATCTTACAATTACCGGAGATTCAATAGTTAAGAAATTCGATATTTCGGAAGCATACCCGGACGGAACACTTAATTCAACCGGTTCAACTTTTTCAAGCGAGAATGAATCAATTTCAGACGGAGTTTCGCGCGAAGGCATGTATCTTTTTACACTTGCACCGATTTTGAAGTATAAAATTTTCCCGTTTACGGAAATTATTGAACTGCTGATGGAAATGGGAAAATGGGGAATGAATTCTCCGGTAGAAATTGAATTTGCCGTAAACTTATCGGTTCCCAAAGGGCAGCCGATTGAATTTGCCGTGTTGCAAATGCGTCCTCTTATTGTTAGCAAAGAACAAGAAGAACTTGATATTGAAATTCACGAAACAGAAAATGTAATTTGTAAAAGCGATAATGTTTTGGGCAACGGAATTATTAATAATATATATGATTTTGTTTTTGTTGATCCGGGAAAATTTGATAGAAAATATACACGCGAAGTTGCCGATGAAATAAATAAACTTAATTCAAAACTTATTCATGAGAATAAAACATATGTTTTGGCTGGTCTCGGCAGGTGGGGAAGTTTGGATCCGTGGCTGGGCATTCCTGTTTCTTGGGATATGATAAACGGTGCGCGTGCGATAATAGAATCAAATTTTCACGATTTCAATGTTACACCTTCGCAAGGTTCTCATTTCTTTCAAAATCTTACTTCATTTAAAGTGGGTTATTTCACAATTAATGATTATGAAAAAAAAGGATTATTAAATTGGGATTGGCTGCGATCCATCATGCCATATCAGGAAAAAAACTTCATCAAGCATCTTCGTTTTGAAAATCCAATAACAATAAAAATAAACGGGATGAAGAATAAGGGTGTTATTCTAAAACCATTCTAGAATTGTAAGTCATCTGTATTTAAATCCTTTCTGATTTATAAATGATAGAATTGTGGAGAATGGTTTTATAAAACTGTAATTTTTCCGCCAAAGAAATGAATATTTGGAGAATTAATGACCAACTTTATAATCAAACCGGCAATCAGAACCGATAATGTAACTTATGCTGTGCGTGATATTGTAGTGCTTGCGAATGAAACGGCGAAAACCGGCAAAGAAATGCTGTACCTGAATATCGGCGATCCGAATCTTTTTGATTGGGAACCGCCGAAACACTTGGTTGAAGAAACATACAAAGCTATGTTGAATAATAAAAACGGTTACGCGCCGTCTTCAGGGATTAAAGAAGCAATTAATGCAATTGAAAAAGAAGCCGATAAAAAAAATATTAAAAATGTTCAGGATATTTTTGTTACAACCGGCGCGAGTGAAGCAATAGATATTTGCTTAACCGCATTGGTAAACGAAGGTGAGAATGTTTTAACTCCAACACCGGGTTATCCGTTGTACACTGCAATTCAAAGCAAATTGCAGATGATGGAAAATCCATACTACCTTAATGAAAGCAACGGATGGCAGCCGGATATTGATGATATTAAAAGTAAAATTAATGATAAGACCCGCGCGATAATTATTATTAATCCCAATAATCCGACCGGCTCAAATACTTCTATTGAAACGATGAATAAAATTATCGCTCTCGCTATTGAACATAACCTTGTAATATTTGCCGACGAGATTTATGATAAACTTTTGATGGATGGAAAAACACATACATCTATTGCTTCTTTAAATTCGGAAGTGCCGATGGTAACTTTCGGCGGACTATCGAAAAATTATATGGTGCCGGGTTTCAGAAT